>CAYJHN010000073.1:0-4262 GCA_964369985.1 uncultured Desulfovibrionaceae bacterium
TCAGAAATTGGATTAATAAGATGAGCTGAATCATGAATTTGCTGTTGTTTAAAATTAATTTCTTGCGTAGATGGACATGGCATTGCACTGCTTTTATTAGAATTAATATGATTTTCAACTGCATGATGATCGTATTCGTCTGCTTCTCTTTCAATTATTTTTAAAGCGTCTTTTGGGCAGGCATTTAGGCAAGCACCTAAACCATCGCATAATTTATCTTCAATAATTTTTAATTCATTATTTTCAATGATTAAAGCTTGTTCTGCACAAGAAGGTATGCAAATACCACAAGCATCACACTTTTCTTTATCAATTTCAATTATTTTTCTTAAAGCCATAATAAGCTCCTATGAATTATTTTTTTAACTTTGGTTCATAAAGACAAAGAGGTTCAGGTGCAAGATGATTATCAGTAAGAGCATAAGCTCTTGCTCTACACCCACCACAGACTTTGTGGTATTCGCAAATTCCGCACTTTCCTTCGTAATCGTCTTTATTTCTAAATTGTTTGAATATATGAGATTCTCGCCAAATATCAGGAAAATGTTGTTTCTTTATATTTCCACAATCTAAGGTAAGATAACCGCATGGTTGCACTTGCCCTACATGTGAAATAAAGCAAAAACCAATACCACCTAAACAACCACGAGTAAGGGCGTCCATTCCAAAGTTTTCTGGTGTTACCTTTACGTCTTCTTCTTGTGCTCTTTGACGCATAATTCTGTAATAATGCGGTGCACAAGTTGCTTTTAAATGCATTGAGGTTGTTTTTCTGAAATCGTAAAACCAGTGTAACACATCTTCGTATTCTTTTGCAGTGATAACTTCTTCTTGGATATCGCTAGCACGCCCCATTGGAACAAGGAGGAAAATATGCCAAGCAACTGCCCCTAATTTTTCACATAATTGAAAAATTTCTTTAAAAGAAGATAAATTTGATTTTGTAACAGTAGTATTTATTTGGAATTCAACTCCAGCTTCTTTTAAATATTCTATACCACGAAGAGATTGTTCAAAAGCGCCTTCTACACCTCTAAATGTATCGTGTGATTTCGCATCTTTTCCATCTATTGATATAGAGCAACGAGCAAAACCAGCTTCTTTAATCAATTTTGCATTTTCTCTTGTTATTAAAGTGCCATTTGGTGATAAAACTGGATGTAAGCCCTTTTCTTTTGCGTAAGCTCCAAGTTCGTATAAGTCAGCACGCATCATAGGGTCTCCACCTGTAAAGATGATGATTGGATTCCCAACTTCTGTAAATGTGTCAATGAGGGCTTTTGCTTCTACTGTATTAAGTTCGCCTTCATAAGGTTCAGTATGTGCTTCAGCTCTACAATGTTTGCATGCTAGATTACATGATCTTGTTACTTCCCAAGCAATTAGTCTGCAATTTGGTGCATCTAAAGGTGAAGTAGGTTTTGCAAAATGAGCTTGCTGATGCCTTTGCGAACCATGTCCGCCATGCGAAGCATGTGGATGTATATTTGTATCTTTCATTATATTTTTCCTGTTAATAGCAAGTCTTCTGTGAAATACGAGAATATAAGCTGTGCTCCAGCTCGTCTAAGTCCAATCAAACTTTCGTAAATAATAGCATCTTCGTTTATCCAGCCTTGTAAGGAAGCAGCTTTAATCATTGAATATTCTCCGCTTACTTGATAGGCTACTAAAGGTATATCTAGTCTATCATGTAAGGCACGAATAATGTCTAAATAAGCTCCAGCAGGTTTAACAATAAGCATATCAGCACCTTCTGAAATATCAGCTTGTGCTTCTCTATAAGCTTCTGATAAAACGCAATAATCCATTTGGTAACTTTTTCTATCGCCTGATTTTGGTGCAGATTCTGCTGCGTCTCTAAAAGGTCCATAAAAAGCAGAGGCATACTTCACACTATAAGACATTATTGGTATGTTTTCAAAACCAAGTTTCGCATTATCTAAAGCTTTTCTCATTTTAAGCACTCTACCATCCATCATGTCAGAAGGTGCTAAAATGTCAGCTCCAGCTTTTGCATGTGATAATGCAATTTTTGCTAAAATTTCTAATGTTTCGTCGTTATCGACAATAATTTCATCACTTCGTGTTGATTTTTTTAAAATACCGCAATGTCCATGGTCAGTGTATTCGCAAAGGCAAACATCTGTAATAACGATTAAATGAGGCCATCTTTTTTTAATCATACGAACAGCTTTTTGTATAATTCCATCTTCACTAAAGCCTTCTGATGCTATTGCGTCTTTTGAATTTGGTATGCCAAATAATATCAAAGAACACAATCCTTTATCAACAACTTTTTCTAAATGTTTTTCAAAAGAAGCTAAGCTATACTGAAATTGACCAGGCATTGAAGCTATAGGCTTTTTAAAATTTTCATCTTCATTGTCTGCAATAAAGTAAGGCATGATTAAATTTTCTTTGCTGAGCGAAATTTCTTTCATAATTGCACGCATTTGAGAATTTTGTCTTAATCTTCTGCCCCTAAAGAATGTATCATTATCCATAAAAGACATTTTTCAATCTCCATTGTGTTAAGTTTATATTAGTATACATTATCAACAAAAAAAAACTATGACTTGAATCACAAAAATAAACTATAGTTTTTCTTCTAAATAATTTTTTACTTCATTAATATATTTTTTTGGTGTCGAAGCTCCAGCAGTTAAGCCATAAATATAAGAAGTATTAAGTTCTTCTTTTTTTAATTCATCTAAGCTTTCAATGTGGTATGTTGGTAAGTTATAGGAATTAACAATTTCTGCTAAACGTCTGGTGTTAGCACTTGTTTTACCTCCAACAACTATCACAGCATCGACATGATTTGTCAGTTCTCTCACAGACTCTTGCCTTTGCTTTGTTGCATCGCAAATAGTATCAAGAATACTTATATTACCTTCATGTATTTCTTTAAATTTTGTACAAAAATCATTAAATATATCTTTATCTTGTGTAGTTTGTGCCGCGATAATTATATTTTTATTCAATAAAGGTAAAACAGAAAAAACTACTTCTTCCTTGGCAAATACTATATAAGGTATTTCAGAATAAGAGAGAATTGAACGAACCTCAGGATGCTCTTCTTCACCATATAATAAAAGCATAGAATTATTGAAAGAATATTCTTCGCTTGCTTTTTTTGTTGCTTGATAAACTGAATTTTGCGCGTTTTTAACTTTTGGGCATGTTGCGTCTATCACTTTTTTTGCTTTTTTAACAATTATTTCTTCATCAGATTTTGGAATTCCGTGTGCTCGAATTACTACAAGCATATTTTCTTGGATTTCATCTAAATTGTTTAAAATTTTTACGCCCTTGTCTGCATAGTCTTTTAAAACTTGTGGATTATGTATAATGGGACCAATTGTGGCCACTTGGGTAGATTGTTCTTCTATAGCTTTGTCTAATTTTTTTAAAGCTAGGTCAACACCCATACAAAAACCAGCATATTTAGCAATTTCTACTTTCATATTTACCTGTATTTATATTTTTTTTATTTTTTTAATCTTTCTTAAAAATGGTTCAACAATTAAGAGTAAGTCTTTTCTATTTAAATAATAGGAAAGAAGGAGCCATGAAACACCAAAAAAGAAAGCTGAAATAGATAAATTTATAAATTTATCAAAAAATGTAAAGTTGTGATTTATGTTATTATTTGCATTAAGTAATTGACTTGAGTAAAAAGCAAGTAAAAGCGGTATGATGCAAATTGCTAAAGATCTAAGTGAAACAAGTAAACAATCTAAAGTAAGTGCAAATGCCTTTGTTTTTTTCCATACAATTAATAAGAGCAATGTGTATATAAATAAAGAAAAAGTTGTCATGCTAGCAACTACAATACTTCCATAAATAGGCACAAAATAAATATAAAAAGGCAGAGCTATAATGGTTGCAATAGTGCCTATTATAGCTGGAATAATAGTACTTTTGTGAGCATAAAAAGCCCTTCCAACAATTTGCTGAATTGCCCAAAATGGTACAGATATAAGCATGATTTGTAGTAATGGAGTTGCTAAAAGAGTTTCTTCGTGTGAAAAATGTCCACCTTCAAATATGAGACCTAAAATGTTTTCACTTTGTAAAATCATAAATACTGTGAGGGGAATAATAAAAACTAAAGATGAATGCAATGCTCTTTGTAAAGTAGTGTTAAATTCATCGAATTTTTTTTGTGCAAGAAGTGAGGCTAAAAAAGGAAATGAAGCTAAAGCAGCAGCTTGTGCAACTACGCCTACTGGTACTAACATAATTCTGCGTGCATA
>CAYJHN010000073.1:4342-8627 GCA_964369985.1 uncultured Desulfovibrionaceae bacterium
CACCAATAAAAGCACCAAATAAAACACCATAACAAAAGCCTTCCATGCCTTGTGCTATTCCAAAATAAGGAAAGGCAATACCTAAAGCTAAAATAAAAGCATTGTAAATCAATGGCATAAGAGCTGGTACTGCAAATTGTTTTCTTATGTATAAAATAGAAGAAAAGCATGCTCCTAATACAAAAAAGACTTGTGCAAAAAGAATTATTCTTAAATATTTTGTTAATGTGACAAGTTGTTCACTTGTAAAACCTGGTGCGATATAATGAACAAAATAAGGGGCAGTAATAAAGGCTAGAAGGCAAAGTGAAGTTATTGCAATAGCAGACCACGAAAAAACAGTGCCGAAAAAATGCCAAGCATCATCGTTTAGTTTATTTTCATCAGTTCTGTACTCGTCTGTGTGAAATTTTTCTGCTAAAAATGGAATTAATGTTATTGAAAGATAGCCACCAGCAAGTAAATAGTTTATAAAATCAGGTATAACAAAGGCAGTGAAGTAAATATCTGCCTCAGAGCTCGCACCAAATTGCCATGAAATTACCTTATCACGAATAAGGCCCATAAAACGTGAAAAAAGCACGCTCAAGGAAAGAATTAATGCTGCAAAACCCATGCTCCATTTCATAATTATACTTCGATTTTATTTCATTTTAAAAGTGAAAAGAGTCAGAAAAGACTGACTCTTTTATAAAGATTTTAGTCTAAAGAAATCAAAGGCATAGAATTATATGTCTTCATATATCTTTCGTTAAATTGGCTTGCTGTAAAAACATGTTCTTGTGTGCCATTTTGTTCTACACAAAATGATGAAACTACAGAGGCAATTTTTGCGGCATCTATAATATCTAAACCAGAAACTAAACCTTTTAATAGTCCTGCTCTGTAGGCATCGCCGCAACCTGTTGGGTCAACGACTTTATCTGCTTGAGCTGCTTTTACTAAATAAGGTTTAGAATAATCTTTTGATTCAATTGAAGAGCCTTTTTCGCCAAAAGTTGTAATTAAAAGTGGAACAATATTGAGTAATTCTTCTTTACTTAGATTTGTAGCTTTCATTATTTTAGCAATTTCATAATCATTACCGATTAATATTGCACAGGATCTAACCATTTTAGACATATTTTCATCACTGATAACAACAATTTGCTGGCCTGGATCAAAAATTGTTGGCACACCCTTTTCATTGAAATGTAGTAAAAGGTCTTGCATATCATCAAGGTTGCCTGGTGATACAATAGCCCAATCATTTTTTGGATCTACTTTTGGATAATAGGCTGGATTAATCTTATTAGACATTGCAGCTGGTGAAAAAGCGGTAATTTGATTAGAAGCTAAATCAGTTGTGACATAACAAGTAGCTGTAAAAGTGGAATCATCAACATAAATATTATCTAAAGAAAGGCCTAAAGCTTGAAAAGCTGTAGCATAGAATGTAAAATCCTTACCTACAGAGGCATAAAGCATAGGTTTTTCATTTAATAAAGCAAGTGAATAAGCAATATTTCCGCCAGTGCCACCGCGTCTTTCGATAATGCTATCAACCATAAAGGAAACATTTAAAATATGAAGTTTATCTGGTAAAATTTGTTCTTCAAATTTGCCAGGGTAAGTCATTATTTTATCATAGGCAACTGAGCCTGAAATATGAATCATTTGTATTCCTCACTTTAATTTGACATTTATGTCTATCTTTTAGTATTTAAACAAATGGCAATGCATTTGCTCAATGTAATAACGAAGATACACAATACTTTTTTTAATTGCAAGATTTTTGAAAGCAAAATTATGTATTCTAAGGATATAAAAATGACAAAGAAAGAAAAAAAAGCTCAAGCAGCTAAAACCATAGAATTATTAAATAAAAGATATCCTAAACCAGAAACCTTGCTCAATTCAAATTCACCATGGGAGCTTTTGGTTGCAACTGTTTTAGCAGCACAGTGTACTGATGCTAGAGTAAATATGGTAACTCCTGCACTTTTTGAAAGATTCAAAACAGTTGAAGAATTTGCAAATGCAGAAATTTCAGAAGTTGAAGAATATGTTAAATCTACTGGCTTTTACCATAATAAAGCAAAAAATATTGTAAATTGTGCAAAAGAATTAGTAAACAATTTTAACTCAACTGTCCCACAAACAATGGAAGAACTTGTAAAACTTCCTGGACTTGGCAGAAAAACAGCAAATTGCGTTTTATGTGGAGCATTTGGAATAAATTTAGGCATTGCAGTTGATACGCATGTAAAAAGAATTGCCTATAGGCTTGGACTTACAAAAAATTCTGATCCTGTTCAAGTTGAAAAAGATCTACTTGAATTATTTGATAAAAGCGAATGGGGAAATGTAAATCATAAAATGGTTTGGTTTGGTAGACATGTTTGCGATGCGAAAAAACCACTTTGTAGTGAATGTGAAATGAATGATTTTTGCCCAAAAAATGCTGTAAAACAACATATATAAAAGCTAAAAACACTAAAAATATAAAATACAGACAAATTTATTTCTTTTATTATAGAGTATAATAGTGGAAAACAATACTCTTTTTAAAACATAAATAATTTTTTATTCAAGTTTAATATTTAAATCTTGTGTTATTTTTTTATAAAATAATTAAAGTATTTAAATTTATTTTCTATATAATTCTAAATAAGAAAGTGAAGATCACAAATTAGAATTATTCTCTGTATTCATAGCCGCATCAAAAAATTTATAATTATTCTTTCCGTTGCTTTTTGCTGAATATAATGCAATATCAGCATTTTGGTAAAGACTAGCAAAATCTTCGCCATGTATAGGATAGATTGCAACACCTATACTTGCTGAAACTTCACCACATTCTTCATTTATTTGATTTTCTTGAGCATTGTCAGAAATTTCATACTCTTCATTATTGTAAAAAGTTTTAGCCAAAGTGGACTGCACTTCATTACATTTATCAATAATAAACTTTTCTGAAGGTATATCACGCATAAAAACAAAGAATTCATCCCCACCTATACGCCCAACAATATCGCTTTTTCTAAATAATGAAGATAATGATAAAGCCATTTCTTTAATAACTTTATCACCATATTGGTGTCCAAAAGTATCATTTAATTTTTTAAAATTATCTAAATCAACAACAAGTAAAGTGTGTTTATCTTTATTTATCTCTGAATTATAGATAATTTTTTGAATTATCGCTTCTGTTGTGCCTTTATTGTATACTTGCGTGAGTGAATCAAGTTCAGCCATTTTGCGTAGTAAAGCCGCCTCTTCTTCTTGCTCATGTATATTTTCTAAAAATCCAATTGCAACTACACACATTTGATTATCATTCATTAAAATTTTTATTATCAGTAGACAATCTAATTTTTATATCATTTATCTGTAAACCTTTTTCAAGGTTTTTTAGTTGAGTTTGCATTGATGCTATGTCATCTGATACAAGCATATTATAAAACTCTTTGCATGATATTGTTGCAACATTTGCGTCTATAGCAAAAAGCTCGTTCAACTTGCCAGTTATTTTTACATTTTCTTCTTTAAAATTCAACTCTACAATGCATTTATTTGTTTGCTCAGACATAAAGCGAAAATTTTTCTCACTTGCTTCAGCAAATCGTGTTAACTCTCTTTGTGAGTGATATACCAAGATGAGCAATATTATGAAGATACAAGAAATATTAAAAACTAAAAATGAAATAGGTCGAAAATCAGACCATACGCCTGCTTCAATAAGACTTTCAGGAACAACAAGAAAAATTATCCAATTATTAATTTTAATAGGTGAATAATAACCTGCACGTTCTACATCCTCAGAATAATAACGCACCATGCCTTGTGTTCTTTCTGTAAATGCTTTACGTACATCATTTGCATCATAACCTTTTACTACTGTAACAAGATCAATAGCTTCGAAAAAAGTAATATCCATAAAAAGCATATCTTCTGAATCACTTGCAGCTAAATAATTACCATTTGAATCAACAATATTAAAATAGCCTTCAAGATCATAAAAAATCTTGCTAAAATTTTGCGAAAGGATTGTAGTACTCAAAACTCCAACTATATAGCCTTCTAAACTACCATTTTCATCTTTAATAGGAACATTTATTGATACAGCAGGTTTATTAATGATTTTATCATTGTATACTTCACTGATAAAAATCTGTTTTGAAAGCATTTTTTCAGTAAAATCAAGTTCAACAGGTAAAACACCTTCAGGTAAAATATAGGCAGAGCTTTTTGGTTTTGGCAAAACTAAAGTAATATAAGAAAAATCATCCATTCTTACAAGCTG
>CAYJHN010000074.1:0-8612 GCA_964369985.1 uncultured Desulfovibrionaceae bacterium
TGGACTTAAATTATATGAAATTAATGATTTAACTTTTTTTGCTCCTAATTCGAGTTATCATCAAGACTATGAAAATGATAATAAAACAGTTGCACTTGAAGCAATGAATTTACTTTATGTTGCTTTAACAAGAGCAAAAAAAGAATTACATATTTTTTATAAGGAATCTACTTCCTCAACGACATACCCATTGCCTTTTATTTTTTCTGATATACAGGCTAATTGTACAAGAAACGAAGCTTTATCATGTTATGAATATGGTGTAGCAAAAGAAGCACTTATAAGAGAAGATAGATTTGATTTAAGTGAAGCTCTTAGAGAAAATTATGCTAATGAACTTTCTTCCTTAAAATATAAAGAACCAGCTCTTAATTATAGTGAGTTGAGTTCTACTGAAGAAAATAAAGAAATGGCTTTGCAAAAAGGCTTGATTTTTCATGCTTTTTTAGAAAAATACTTCAAATATGCAAAATACGCTATAGATAAGCAAGAACTTGTAGTTGAAAACTGTATATATCAAGTTTTATCTGAATATTCTTTAGATTCTGAACAAGAAAAAATCATTAAAGAGAGTATAGTTGATTTATTTAACTGGATTAAATCACTAGAATTTTTTGACGAATGGAAAAATAATTCACTTTCAGAACAAAACATGCTCACAGACAAAGGTGAACTGCTTCGTGCTGACCTTTGTGTTTTTAGCGATAAATCTATAAGTATAATCGATTTTAAAACAGGTGCAGAGCATGAAAAATACAGCGAGCAACTTCGTAACTATATGCAATTTATGCTAAACTTGCCACAAGCACAAGCAAAAGAAGTGAAAGCTTATATCGTATATTTGGATTTAAGAAAAATAAAGGAAGTAAAAGGTTAGGCTATGTTTTATCTTGCAGATTGGAAAGAAGACTTTTTTGCTCTTCTTTATTCACATATATTAGAAGTGAGAGAAAAAGAGTTCTTAAACTTTCAAGATCTTGTGCTTATTTTTCCTACAAGTAGAGCAAGACATATTTGTGTAGAATATTTTAAACAGTATGCAAAACAAGATGAAAATATCTATGATGCATGCTTTTTGCCTGAAATGCTCACTGTTGAAGAATGGTTAAATATGTGTCAATTATTTTGGCACGATAAGTCAATTTTTGCTTCTAAACAAATTGACAGTTTGGAAAGTATCTTTATTTTGTACGAAGTTGTTAAAAAAATAGCAAAATCTAATACAAAAGCATCTGAAAAGGCATTTTTTCACGCTCTACTTGGTGATGAAGAAGGGAAAAAAGAATCTTTTTTTCATAAGCCTTTACATTCATTTGCATACTTTTACTCTTATGGCGAGTTTTTACACACAATTATACAAGAATGTTTTGAAGAAAACACTCTTGCATTTGCTGTGGAAAATGTAGAGCATGAAGTCGAAGATTTTTTAGCCTATATTTTAAAAAATATTCGCATAATTACTTTAGCTTATATTGAGGTTCTTAAAAAGGAAAAGAAGACTACAAAACCCTATTCTAAATTTGTTTTAGCAAAGAAAATAGAAGAAAAAAACAATGATATGCCTCTTTATTATCAGGATAAATATATCTTCTTTTGCGGTTTAGATAGATTAACAAAGACTGAAGAATTTTTTGCAAAAGCTTTTACAGAAAATAGAAAAAGATATGTGCAATCAAATAATTATGAACTTGCAGAAAGTGCCACTCGCTCTTTTTCAGAAAAGAGTGCACAAATGGAAACAAATGCACATATTTCCTTTATTTTTTGCTCTGATCCTCTTTTAGCAAGTGAACCAGAGAAGGCACATTGGTCTTCTGCTCAATATAGTGCGTGGGCAAGAAGATGGGGGCAAAATTTTGAGCTTATAATACCAAAGCAAGACACATTAACTTTTTTAGCTGAAAAAAGACAAAATATACACTTTTATAAAGCTTTTGACTTTCATTCACAATTTCAAAGTCTTAATATAGATAAAAGCTGTGTAAACCAGAAAACAGCCTGTGTACTTAATACTGAGGATGCTCTTTTGCCTTTATTATATAGTCTTTACCCAAACTACACAAAGAGCGAAGAACTTAATATCACAATGGGCTATACTCTTAAGTATACAAAAATAGTGGAGCTATTGCATACTTTATTTAAGCTTAAATCGAACAAAAGGGACTATTATAGAGATGAACAACAAGCTTCGCTTTATAATAGAAGTGACTTGATAGACTTGCTCTCATTTGCTTATTTTAGCGATAATATACTTGCAATAAAAAAAGATATTTTAGATTCAGAAAAAGCCTATATAGATCCTCTTGTGTTTTTTAAAAATAAAGCAAATATACGCGCATTTTTTGAGGCATTTTTAGATAATTTTGTTTCCTTAGACACTTTGCAAAAAACGTCTAATTTTATTGATTATTTTTCAAGTATTATTAAAGAGCAACTTCATGATAATCCTCTTGAAAGACTGACTTTATTGCGATTAGAAAAAATAGCAAGATCTTGGGAAGAGCGAGCTTATAAAGATCTTCAAATAAATTTTGATTTATGCTTTGCACTTTTAATAGATAAAATAGAAAATGAACACGTGCCTTTTACTCATCACTCTGACGAGGCATTGCAGGTAATGGGGCTTTTAGAAACAAAACTGCTTTCTTTTGACACTGTGCATATCTTTGATTCCAATGAAGAATTTTTACCTAGAAAGGCGAGCGATAATCCTCTTCTTCCTGAAAAGCTACGCCCTTATTTGGGTTTATTGACTAGTCATGAAAAAGAGCTTTATTATGCCCACACTTGGTATCGCCTTATAGCAAGTTCAAAAAATGTGCATATTTATTGGCAAGAAGCATCAGCAAAAGGTTTGCTTGATAGTAAAAAATCTGTTTCATCGTATGTAGAAGAAATTATTTGGGAAGTTGAACAAAAAAATAAAGCTTTGCTTGATGAAAATTCCAAAGAATTTACACAGGCTTCTTGTCCTATTGAACTTAAAGAAAATGATCATTATGTGTTAACAAATCCACATATAAAAGCAAAGATAGCAGATTTGCTAGAAGGTGGAATTTCTGCATCGCGTATTGATAGTTTTCTTGCATGTCCTCTTCGTTTTTTTTATGAAAGTGTGTGTGGTTTTCGTCAAGAAGCTGAAATAAAGGAAGGCGAAGACAATGCCGCATTAGGTAATTTTGTACACGATTTTATGCAAGATTTTTATGAAGAAAAAAAAGAAGCTAAAAAAGAAAAACTCATTGAAATATTTAATAAAAAAATAAAAAATTTTGATGAAATGCTTGAAGAAAAACAGCTGCATGATAATTTTCCACCTGAGTCGCTTCTTTTACTTAAGCATAGCTTTGAATATAGGATACGCAAATTTATTGAAAAGCAAGCTGACACCACTTTTATCGAAGCTATAGAAAAAGAACTTATTGCTGAAGTTGCTCCAAAAGTTAAATTGAGGGGTAAGCTTGATAGAATAGATAAACGAAAGAATGAAGAGGGTTTAGAAGAAATTGTTGTTTTAGACTATAAGTCATTTTCTATTGCAAATAAGCTGATTTCAGAAAAGTTTTGGCAGCTTGATGACTTCTTTGATGGCTTAGCAGAAGTGCTTAATGATTTTGACATAGTAAGAGCTAAAGAATTAGTTGAAATTTTATATAAAAATACTCAATCAGTTCAGCTTTTTGTCTATATGTATTTGGCAAAAAAAAACCAATATAGAATTACAAATGCTGCTTATATCGATTTGTACGAAAGTTGTGAAGAAAAAAAAATAATTTTTGATAAAAATGAGGAAAAAGTAATAATTGAAGAGAAAATTCCGCTTATTTTGAAGTTTTTAACACATTATATACAAGAAATTACTTGTTTTGAAGCAAACCGTCATACTAAATGTGACTGGTGTTCTTTTAAAAAGTATTGTATATAAATCAGTGTTTAATGTATTTTATTTATATTAAATTAAAAATATATATAGTTTTGAGGAGTATAATGGATATACCAAGTCTAAAAATTGGAGATCTTGTTGCAAAACTTCCAATTATTCAAGGTGGAATGGGCGTAGGGATTTCTTTGTCTGGTCTTGCTGGCGCAGTTGCAAAGGAAGGTGCTATTGGTGTGATTGCTGCTGCTTTAGTTGGCATGAACGAGAAAGATGTTGCACAAAACCCTGTTGAAGCAAACAATAGAGCATTGCGTAGCGAAATTAGAAGAGCAAAAGAACTATCAAATAACGGCGTTATTGGCGTAAATATCATGGTTGTTCTTTCAACTTTTGCTGATGCAGTAAGAACTTCTATTGAAGAAAAAGCTGATCTTATTATTTCTGGTGCGGGCTTACCACTTGATTTGCCTAAGCATTTACTTGCTTTATGCGAAGAAAAGAAAGAAGAATTTAAAACTAAATTAGTGCCTATTGTTTCCTCAGCAAGGGTTGCTAATATTATTACAAAAAAATGGCAAAACCGTTTTTCATATACTCCCGATGCATTTGTTTTAGAAGGCCCTAAAGCGGGCGGGCATCTTGGGTATCATAAAGATGATTTAACTGGCACAAGCCATGATATAGACAAAACACTTCCTGACTTACTTGATTTTGCTAAGAAATTAGAAGATCAAAAAGGAATAGCAGTTCCTGTTATTGTTGGCGGTGGTGTTTATACTGGTGAAGACATTGTTGAACTTATTAAGCAAGGTGCAAGCGGTGTGCAAATGGGTACTCGCTTTGTAGCAACTAACGAATGTGATGCTAGTCTTGCTTTTAAAGAAGCAATGGTTAATGCAACAGAAGAAGATATCACAATTATTCAAAGTCCTGTTGGCATGCCTGGTAGAGCTTTGAATGGTCCGTTTATCGAAGCAGTGCGAGCTGGTAAAAAACATCCACCTAAATGTATTTACCACTGTATTACTTCATGCGATCCTAAAACTACACCTTACTGTATTGCATCAGCACTTGTAAACGCAATGAAGGGTAATTTTGATAAGGGCTTTGTTTTCTGCGGAACAAATGCAACAAGAGTTGACAAAATTGTAGCAGTAAAAGAGCTTATTGACGAATTGAAAGAGGGTATGCAAAGAGCCTATGCCTAGGCTTTATAGCTCTATTAGATTTCTTATTAGTGTTTGCTAAACATACAGATCTAAGCTTATTGCAAGGCTATTGCAAACTTGATTTTTATAAGGGGTTTCATAAATTATGGAGACCCTTTTTAAAGAAAAAAAATAAGCTAAAGTTAAACTTTATGAAAAGAAAGAATATAAAGAATTTAAGCTAAGAAAACAGGCTAAATACAGCTAATTACTTCAAGTAATTTAAATAGTTAAAGAAAATAGATTTGAGGCATTTTTTCTTCTTGAAGAAATAAAATTTTAAGGCAAGAAAACTATTGTTTTAGAAAAAAAAATTAGAAAAAAAATTCAAGTTAAAAATTCACTTAACGATTTAATTTTATTAAACTTTTTCAACTATTTCTAAAGTAAATCTAACTTAAAGCTATAAAGATTTTTGAATTAATTTAAAAAATTGTTAAAAAAAATCTAGACAATTTTTCTAAATTATGTTCTATTAATTCAAGAGGGCATGGTAATACAAAAAATGCTTTATTTAGTAAGAAATTACTGAGAAGAAATTCTTGAGAAAAGGTGATTTTATGGCAAAGTCTGAACTCATAGTCGGCTTAGATATCGGAACAACAAAGATCTGTGCAGTTGTTGGTGAACTTTCTGATAATGATACAATAGATATTATTGGTATTGGCGAATCAAAATCTACAGGTTTACGCAAAGGTGTTGTTGTAAATATAGAGCAAACTGAGCAAGCTATTAAATCAGCTATAAAAGATGCTGAGCAAATGGCAGGTTGCGAAATACATTCAGTTTATGTTGGTATTGCTGGTAGCCATATTGCTGGGCAAAATTCAGACGGTGTTATAGCCATTAAAGGTGGCGAAGTAAGACCGCAAGATATCGACAGAGTTATAGATGCGGCAAAAGCAATTGCTATTCCAATGGATAGAGAAGTCATACATGTATTGCCTCAAGAATATATTATAGATAATCAACACGAAATTATGGATCCGCTTGGAATGTCTGGTACAAGACTTGAAGTAAAGGTTCATATCGTGACAGGTGCTGTTGCATCAGCACAAAATATTGTGAGATCATGCCATAGAGCAGCTTTAGACGTTTCAGATATTGTGCTTGAAGCTTATGCTTCTTCAAAGGCTGTGCTTTCAAAAGAAGAACGTGAGATTGGTGTAGCTATAGTTGATATTGGTGGCGGAACTTCAGACATCGCAGTGTTCATAAATGACGCTATCAAATTTACAGGTGTGGTTGCACTCGGTGGTTTAAACCTCACTAACGACATTGCTTTTGGTTTACGCACCCCTGCCTTAGAAGCTGAGAAAATTAAAGAAAAATATGGTTGTGCACTTATTAGCGAAGCAAATGCTGAAGAAGTGTTTGAAGTGCCAAGTGTTGGCGGTAGAGAATCTGCTGCAGTGTCAAAATCTTTGCTTGCTGCTATTTGTGAGCCAAGATTAGAAGAAATTTTTTATCTTATCAATGAAGAGCTTGAAAAATCAGGTTATAAGAACAAGATTGGTGCCGGTATTGTCCTTACTGGCGGAACTTGCTTGATTAAAGGCGCATGTGAACTTGCAGAGCAAGTTTTTGGCATGCCAGTGCGTCTTGGCTCACCACGTGGTGTTGGTGGATTGAAGGATGTAGTGAACAGCCCAAAATACGCAACTGCAGTTGGCTTATTGCGTTATGGAGCTGAAAAAGAAACCAGTGTAAATAAATTCAACATCAGTCCAGATGTTGATTCGAAACTGTTTGAATCTGTTTTCAATAGAATGAAGAAGTGGGTTTCTCAAATAATTTAATTGGTGCTTAATCTTAAAGGGAGTTTGGTTATGGAATTTACAATTAATCACGAAGAAGAAATTATGTATGATTTTGGTGCAAAAATTTGTGTAGTTGGTGTTGGTGGCGGCGGCGGTAATGCTGTTCAAACTATGATTGACAGCAACCTTACAGGCGTTAAATTTGTTGTAGCAAATACAGATATGCAAGCATTAGTAAAATCAACAGCATCTAATAAAATTCAATTAGGCAAGACACTTACTAAAGGTCTTGGTGCAGGCGCTAAGCCAGAAGTTGGTAAAGGTGCTGCAGAAGAAAGCCTAGAAGAAATTCGCGAACTCATTAGCGATGCAGACATGATTTTCGTAACTGCTGGTATGGGCGGTGGAACTGGTACAGGTGCTGCACCAGTAATCGCTAAAGCAGCTAGAGAAAAAGATATTTTGACAATTGGTGTTGTTACAAAACCTTTCCAATTTGAAGGGCACAAAAGAATGACTGCTGCTGAAAACGGCATTGCAGAACTTACAGAACATGTAGATTCACTTATTGTTGTTCCAAATACTCGTCTTTTAAACTGTGGCGCAAAGAATGCAAAAATGATGGACATGCTTAAAAAAGCTGACGATGTTTTATCAAGTGCTGTTCGTGGTATCACTGATCTTATCAAAAAACCTGGCTTTATTAACTCTGACTTTGCTGATATCAAAACAGTAATGCAAGTAAAAGGTTTAGCTCTTATGGGTATTGGTAAGGCATCTGGCGAAGGCAGAGCTATCGAAGCTGCAAAAGCTGCAATTTCAAGTCCTTTCTTAGAAGATCTTTCAATTCAAACAGCGCAAGGTGTTGTTGTTAACGTAACAGCAAATGCTGATATCGAAATGAACGAATACGCTGAAGCTGTTAGCTTTATTACAGATTCACTTTCAAAAGATACTAACATTATTGCTGCTATGGCTATTGACGACGAAGCTGGCGATGAACTTACTGTAACTATCGTTGCAACTGGTTTGTCAACCGAAACTTCAACTCTATCTGCACCAACAGCTTCAAAAAATACAATTCAATTTGAAAGCCAACCAAATAGACAACAAGAGCAAGTTGCACCCCAAAGATCTTTTCGTCAACCTGCTCAATTAAATACTGCTTATTCAGCTGACCTAAATAGAAACGATATGAGTGTTCCTGCTTATCTCAGAAATCAAATGAGATCACATGTTCCTGGTGCTCAAATGTCAACCTATTCAGATGACGAAAGAGAAGTTCCGACTTTTTTTAGCAGACAAGCTAATTAATTGATAAATTTGTTTTATATTCCTTGAAATGAAAAAGAGCTGTGCTTTTAGTGCAGCTCTTTTTTTATTTTTTTTGTCTCCGACGGCCAAAGGAAATTATTCCTTTGGAAACCTTAGCAGTGAGCGGTTAGGCAAGAGCTTCTGCCTAAAAAAGAGGATTTTTATTTTTGTTTGCGGAAAAGTTATATGAGCTACGCTCATAAATACTTTTCCGCTTTAAAATTTAAAGGCTAGTCTTGTATAAAGCTATATTTATGAACACTGTTTACTCTCCCATGTTCACTGCGTTTACATAGATTTTCTATTAGTATTGCTAAAGCCTTTAATACTGCATCTGAACGAAGTGAAGATGTTTCTTGAGTTTGTAGATATATAGAATAGAGTCAAGTCTAAAGTTCCCATTTTTAAAGCGAAACAGTATTTAAGCGTAGCTTAAAACTTTTTCGCAAA
>CAYJHN010000075.1:0-1653 GCA_964369985.1 uncultured Desulfovibrionaceae bacterium
TTTTATTTGCGAAAAAGTTTTAAGCTTCGCTTAAATACTGTTTCGCGTTAAAAATTTAGAGAAATTCCTTATAGTAAAATTTGACTACAAACTATGAACAAGCTCCCATATTCACTACGTTCACATGGTGTTTCTATTATTACCGCTTAAAAGCTTTAAACAGCATCTGAACGAAGTGAAGATGTTTCTTGAACTTTGCGCGCAGACATAATTAAATCAAGTACAAGTCTCCTATTTTAAAGCGGAAAAGTATTTATGAGCGTAGCTCATACAACTTTTCCGCAAGAAAAAATAAAAATAGCTTTCTTTAGCCACACATCATCACTTAACCGCTCACTGCTAAGGTTTCCAAAGGAAATTATTTCCTTTGGCCGTCGGAGACAAAAAAAAGAAAAAGAAAAATTTTACTTATAATTCTTTCTTGATTTTTTTTGACTTTGCTATAACATAATTTATGTCATTTAGATAAGGGAAGTTTGGTGAAAATCCAACACGGACCCGCCGCTGTATTTGGGATTTTTTTACATATGCCACTGTTGAAAGAAAGTAGATGGGAAGGCGTAAAAAAAGATGAACATAAGTCAGAAGACCTGCTAAGTGATTCTCATACCTGTCTTTCGAGGAAAAAAAGACACATGAAATATGTTGCTCGCATGAATTGCTTATGCCATCATGCTTCTAGTCGTATCATTCACTGTATTATTTTCCCCAAAAGATTTATTTTTTTAGATTTTATTTGGAGGAAAAATGAATCTTAAAAGCTCTTTTTTAATGGTTGCCTTAGGCGTAGTGCCTATGCTTGCTCAACCTCTTTTGTCAAATGCTGAAGAATACACAGAATCTTATGTGGTAACTGGTTCACATTTTGAAAAACCAATAAACCAAATTGGTTCAGATGTTACTGTAATAACAGAAGATGACTTCAAAAAGTTTAATTCTACTTCTGTTTCAGACGCTCTTCGCCAAGCAAGCAATGTTGTTGTTATGCAACAGGCTAATGGCACATCTGCTGTCTTTTTGCGTGGTGGCGATTCTGAATACACATTAGTTTTGCTTGATGGTATTCCAATGAACGACATTTCTGCTTTTGGTAGCTTTGATTTTAGTAGCATCAATTTGAATAATGTTGATAGAATTGAAATTGTTCAAGGTGCACAAGCTGCAATTTACGGTGCAAACGCTCTTTCTGGCGTTATTAATATTATCACCAAAAAAGGCTCAGGCGAGTTAAATGGTAGTGCAAGAATTCAAGGCGGCACACCTGAAAGCTATATGGCTTCTATTCAGGCAAATGCTGGAACTGACAAATATTCTTGGACAATAGGCGGCATTTATTCTTACGCAAATCAAATTTCTTCTTATTCTAAATTGCAAAATGGCCATGAAAAAGACCCACAAAATCTTGGTTCTATTTCAGCTTCTGCAAGCCTTACCCCAACTGACTTTTTTAAAGTTAATGGTATTTTCAGATACGATCATCAAAGATTAGACATAGATCAAGGTTATGACCCAATTACCTTTGACTCACGCGATGATGACTCTATTGCAACTGTAAAAAGAACTTTCTTTAGTCTTTCGCCTTCTCTTATCCACTTAGACGGACTTTGGACACAAACTTTAAATATGTCTTACATCGATAGCAAGAGAAATTAC
>CAYJHN010000075.1:1663-8589 GCA_964369985.1 uncultured Desulfovibrionaceae bacterium
TTACCACAACGACGGTTCTACTGATACCAACTATGAAAGTGAATCCGTACGCATTGACTGGAATCATAAACTCGACCTCGATTGGCAGCAAGTTGCTTTTGGCGTGACCTTTAGTAAAGACAAACAAATTGAAAATACTTACGCAGCTGCAAATGCAAAAGACGAATTAGAAAATGTAGCTCTTTATGCAGAATATTCTGTAAATCCAATAGATAATCTCTATATTACTGCTGCTGGTAGAGTGGATAATTACCAAAGCTTTACTTCAAAATTCTCAGGTTCGCTCTCAGCTGCATACACTCTAGAGCAAACAGGAACTCAATTTAGAGCTTCAGTTGGTAATGCTTTCAAAATGCTTTCACTTGATGAATTTACAACTAACCCAGAATTAAAGCCGGTTGACGCTTTTACTTGGGATATTGGTTTCACACAGCCTTTATTTGACGATAAACTTGAATTATCAGCAACTTACTACAATGCTCGTTATTCTAATTTCATAGAAAATGAAGCAAATTACTGGGATCCACCTAAATATGTAAATGCAGGCTCATCAACAGCACACGGCATTGAACTTGGCATTGTTGCAAAGCCTATTAAAGATCTTCGCATTGCTGCATACGCAACTTTTGCTGAAACAAATATCTGCGAAACTGATAGAGAACAATTAAGACAACCAAATTCAATTTATAGAGTTGACCTTGATTACATATTGCCATTTGACTGGTATGCAACATATTCTCTTGGTGCAAGCTATAAATATGTAGGTGAAAGACTAGACTACAATCCTGTAACAAGATCTTATGACTTTACAGCTGAAAGTTATAATTTAGTTGACCTTCGTTTCAAGGCGGCTTTAGAAAATGGTTTAAACTTCTACGTAAATCTTAACAATATCTTTGACGAAGATTACGAAGAAGTAACTGGTTACTCATCACTTGGATTTAACGCAAACTTTGCAGTTGAATACAATTTCTAATAAAATGGGCATAAAATCCTAAAAACTAAAGCAAAAGTATGAAAAGCTTTATTTCTTCACTTTTCTTACATGCATGTATTGCCTGTAGCATTGTCTTCTACTCTAGTTTTTCCTTTCTTTCTAACGATATAGAGGGAGGAAAAGCTGGAGGAAGCGAAGGCAATGCTATGGTCGAAATTTTAGCCACAAACATAAGTCTAACTTACTTGAATAATAGCTCTTTAAATTCTAATTCCATAAAAAACGACGAAAATTTTATTAAAAATATTCTTTCACAAAAAGAAGAAAACATTCTTGAAATAGCAAAAAAAGAAAAGAAAAAAGAAGAAATAGCTCTCAAAAAAGAAAAAAAAGCAACTCAAAACAAGAGCATTGAAAAAAAACTCAGTCAAGACACAAATAAAAAAGATAGTTCACAAAACACTTCAACACATTCTGCTCAAAGCAATAGCAGACAAGCCGTAAAAAAAGGAAGTGGCGGTAAAGGCATAGGCACAGGCGAAGGCATAGGTGCTGGAGATGCATTAAAAGATGTACCACTTGGCTCTGGTACGGGCAGCGGAAACTATTTATCAAAAATAAAGTCTTTAAAAAAACCAGCCTATCCTGAACTTTCACGCCAAGCAGGCGAAGAAGGAAAAACAGAAATTCGCGTTGAAGTTGTAGAAGGAAAACTTGTAAAAAGTGAAATTTACGCAAGTTCTAGCTTCAAAAGATTAGATAAAGCAGCTTTAAAAGCTGTAAAAAAAGCAAAGTTTAATAATTTCACAGGTTCGCTTATTATTCCAATAATATTTGACCTAAAAAAATAAAATTTTCACTTTATTTTTGCCTCTAATAGCAAAAAAATTAAAACACTATATGTATTTAGATTATTAGACTTAATAGCAAGTCAAAAATCCTCCTTGACTTCTTTTTTTATTCATATATAACACCCTTTCTTATGCTAAAAAAACATTTCTCATACTTTATTTTGCTTTTCAACATTTCAATTTTTTCCTTATTTTCTTCCTATTTACCTTGTATTGCTGATGAAATTTTAGAAAATAATACAAACATAAAGCAAATTAGAGCTATTTCACTTGCTCCTTCAACAACTGAAACAATTATTGCACTCGGCTTAGAAAAGAGCCTTGTTGGCATTTCAACTTATTGCCAAGTTCCAGATTATATGCCACAAAATTTACCACGATTAGGCACAGCAAAGTTTTTTTCCACTGAAGCAGTGCTTGAATTAAAAGCAGATATTGTCTTTGGTATTGAAAAAATTCCTCCTCAACATGTTCCCTATGTTTCTGTGCCTTCACAATCACTGCAAGATGTGCTCAATGCCTATTTAATTATTGCAAAAGCCTATAACATTGAAGAAAAAGGCAAAAAAATCTACGATGAACATAAAGCCTTTATCAAAGCGAAAAAAGAAGAATTTGCAAATAAAGAAAGGAAAAAAGTTCTTTTTGTTGTTGACGCAGTTGAGTCAAGCAATGGCGTAGTAAATAAAGTTGTTGCAGCTGGTAATGATGGCTATTTTTCTGAATTACTTAATATTTTAAATGCTGAAAATGCAGTCAAATCAGAATTAGCCTATCCTGTGCTTTCATTTGAAATGATTTACAAAATCAATCCTGATATTATTATTGAAATTCATCCTATAGAGCGAAAACATTTCTTTTCAATTGAAAACTGGAAAAACACACCTATAAATGCAGTGAAAAACAAGAAGATTTTTCTCTCGCATAATGGCTTAGTTCCAGGTCCACGCTTTAAAATATTTTTAGAAGAATTGTCAAATTTTCTTAAATAAAATGCTAAGTTTATAAAATTATAGTGTTAATTAATTAAAAATCTAAGTTAAATTTAACTTGCTTTTTTTTTAAAAATAAACTATCTTCTGCGTCTAGGTTCTTTATAGACCTATATTCTACTTTTTAAAACGAGGGGGTGATTTTAATGCCAGGAGTATTTCTTACAGAGGACGAATATAATTTCGACATCGCTCTACGTCGCTTTAAAAAACAAGTAGAAAAAGCAGGTGTACTTTCAGAAATGAAAAAACGCCAACACTACGAAAAACCAAGTGTTATGCGTAAAAAGAAAAAAGCTGCAGCTCGCAAGCGTTTACTTAAAAAAATGCGTAAAAGCAACCAAGCTTAATTCTACAACATAAGCGAAACAATAACCCAGCTCTTCATAAAATAAGCTGGGTTATTTTGATTTTATCACTTTAAGCCATTTTATTTTCTTATGCAACGTACTCTTATTGCTCTTGAATTTGATAAAATTTTAGAAAAATTTTCTCATTATTGCGTCTGTCAGTCAGCAAAGCAAAAAGCTTTGACTCTTTTGCCATACCTTCTTCCTTATGGCGATGAAATAAATTCACTTAAATACAACCAAAATCTTTTCTTTCAAGCAAAAGATTGGCTTGCACAAACACATTTCAAACTTTCTTCCTTTCCAGAATTAGACGCAATTTTAGATAGTCTCAATGCTTCACATCCTTTTTTAGATACTGAAGCTTTTTGGGCTGTAAAAGAAAGTCTTCATCAATTAAATAAAGTACTTGAATCAGTTTCAGAACACAGTGCCACTCTTCCAACTCTTATGCACTATGTGTATGAAAAAGCTTTTCCTAGCGAACTTTTCGAACATCTCACTCGTTGCATTTCTGAAAATGCCACAATAAAAGACACAGCTTCGCCTGCACTTCTTCTTTTAAGAAACGAACTTCGCACATTAAATCAATCTTGCACACGCAAGGTAAAAGAAGCCGTAAGTGAGTATAATATTGCACATTATTTACAAGACGATTATATCGCTCTTGATTCAGATAGATATGTACTCCCATTAAAAGCTAATTTTAAAGGCCGCTTACAAGGTATTATCCATCACTATTCAAATACAGGTGAAACCGTTTTCTTTGAACCACTATTTTTAGTTGAAATAAACAATAGAATTCAAGAGATTAAGCAAGAAGAAAGAGAGGAAGAAAGAAAAATTCTTCTTATGCTCACCTCGCTTATTCTAGACAATAAAAAGACATTGACTGATGCGTGGAATCTCTTACTTGATATAGATATTTTACTTGCAAAAATAGCTTTAGCAGCAGATTATAAAGGCCACTGCCTCATAATGGAAGAAAAAGCAGCCTTCAATCTTCCAGAAGCAAAGCACCCACTACTTGCTCTTGAAGCTTTAAAAAATAAAGCATTATCTATCAGGCCTTTAGACATACATCTTCGTGAAGAAGAAAAAGTCTTAGTCATCAGTGGTGGTAATGCTGGCGGTAAAACCGTATGCTTAAAAACTGCTGGACTTATCGTACTTATGACATTAGCTGGCCTTCCTGTGCCTTTAGCGCAAAGTGCAAGCTTACCAATTATTGAAAAAGTTCACGCATTTATTGGTGATGAACAAAGTCTTGACGATCATGTTTCTACTTTCACAGGGCAAATCAGGCATCTTTCACGAGTTTTTGATGAACTCAACGAAAAATCCCTTGTATTACTTGATGAATTTGGTGCTGGAACTGATCCAGCCCAAGGTGCAGCCCTTGCACAAGCTGTTGTTGATGGTATGCTTGAAAAAAATGCATACACTCTTGCTGCAACACATTTTCCTGCATTAAAAACCTATGCTCTCACACATAAATTTGTGCGTGCAGCCTCTATGCTCTTTGAAACATCAACAAAAAAACCTATTTTCTCGCTCGCTTACGACCAAGTAGGCGCAAGTATTGCACTTGATGTTGCAAGAGAACATGGCTTACCAGAATATATTTTATCAAAAGCTGAACAATATATGTTAGTTGGTGGCGAAGACATGTCAAAAGTGGTAGACACTTTGAATGAACTAGCCGTACAGAGAAAAGAAGAATTAGACAAGCTCAAAAAAGAACAAGCAAAAGCTCTTGAAAAGCAAAAGCAATTGCAAGTGAAATTTGAAGCAGAAAGAAGCAAACTTCACGATGAAGTACGCGAGCTTTCACGAGAATTAATGCATGCGTGGAAAGAAGGCAAAACAAGTGCAAAACAAAGCATGAAAGAAATGGCAAAATTACGCGCTAGTCTTGTTCCAGCTGAAGTAAGTGAAAAAGTAGAACCAACAAAAGAAGAAATAAAACAACAACTTGAACAATTAAAAGCAAAAGATTTTGTACAGTATTTGCCTTGGGATAAAAAAGCCCTTGTCTTAGAAGTTGACGCAAAAAATAAAAAAGTAAAAATAGATATGAATGGTGTTTCACTTTGGGCAAACGCAAAAGATATTTCTATTTCTACAAAAAATACAGATAAAAATTCAGCAAAAAAATCTCTCACACCAAAAGCTACGCAAAGTCCAAAAGCTAGCGAAGAAATGGTGAGACGAACATGCGATATACGCGGTAAAAGAGCTGATATAGCCATCATTGAATTAGAAGCCTTTTTGGATAAATCTTTATTAAATTCAGTCGATATAGTTGAAGTAGTGCATGGCAAAGGCACAGGAGCATTAAGAAAAAGTGTGCACGAATATTTACGCACTTCAGCTTTTGTGAGCCATTTTGAAAAAGCAAATGAAGATCAAGGCGGCGATGGCATGACTATTGCCTATTTAAGATAATAATTTCAAATACTAGATAAACCTAAAGACAAGGTCAGTTAACAAAATATGGATAGCAAAGAAGCCATACAAGTTATAAAAACGAGAATTAATATAGCCGATTATATTAGACGCTATATAGAGCTTCGTCATAAAGGCGGCTCTTTAGTTGCACCTTGCCCTTTTCATCAAGAAAAAACCCCTTCTTTTCATGTAAATGAAGATAGAGGCTCGTTTTATTGTTTTGGTTGTCAGGCTACAGGTGATATTTTTGAATTTTCTATGCGTGTAAATGGCTATGATTTTAGAGAAGCTTTGCATAATTTTGCAGACGAACTTGGCCTTTCGCTTACATTTAATAAAAACAGTGTTGAAGATAAAAAAGCACAAATAGCCAGAAAGCTTAAAAGCGATGGTGTAAAAATGCATCAACTTGCAGCAGCACATTTCAAGGCAAATCTCAAAAAAAGTGAAGCTCTTATTTGTAATAATTACATAAAAGAACGTGGACTTTCAGAAGAAATTTGCGAAAAATTTTCACTTGGCTACACATTAGACTCATGGCAAGATTTAGCAAATCAGCTTTCAAAGGCTGGCTTTAGAGAAGACGATGCCATTGAATGTGGCTTACTATCTAAAAGCAAAAATACTTCAAGAGCTTACGATAGATTTCGTGGGCGATTAATGTTTCCAATTTTCTCACTTACAGGGCAAGTTGTTGCTTTTGGTGGCAGATTTATTCCACAAGCTGAAAATAATTCAGCACAAAATCAAGCAAATCCCCAACAACAGCAAGAAGCAAAGTATATAAACTCTTCTGACACAGCAATATATAAAAAAGGCGATCATCTCTACGGCCTTTTTCAAGCAAGAAAGTCTATTAGTCTTAACCATACAGTATTATTGACTGAAGGCTATATGGATGTGCTTAGTTTGCATCAATTTGGTTTTGAAAATGCTGTTGGCGTTTTAGGTACTTCGCTTACTGAAATGCAGGTGAAAAGAATTTCAGGTTTTTGCAATAAAGCAGAACTTTTATTTGACGGCGACAATGCAGGCAGAAATGCCGCATTTCGATCTGCTCAAATGCTTTTGCTTGCAGGACTTGAGTGTAAGGTAGTGTTATTTCCTGAAAAAGAAGATATCGATTCTCTTTTAAGGCAAGAGCATGGCCTTGCAACCTTTGCTACTCTTCGTGAGAAAGCAGAAGATGCTTTGTCTTTTTTAATACGATTTAAAAAGTCGCATTCTTTAAAAGAAGCTATCGTTTGGGCTAAAGAATTTTTACAATCAGTGCAACTTCCTGAAATTATAAATCGTTATGCAAGCCAAATAGCAAACGAACTAGGAATTGACGAAGCCGAAATTC
>CAYJHN010000076.1:0-4224 GCA_964369985.1 uncultured Desulfovibrionaceae bacterium
AAGAAAACTTGCTGAAAAAACAATGGCATCTACAAGTGAAGTTGCTAAAATTATTGTTGAAATTCAGCAAAGTGCAAGCCAAAGTCTCTCACAGACAACAGCTTCTTCAACAGCTATTGAAAAAGCAACAAACCTTGTAATGCAATCTGGTGAGACTCTAGGTGAAATTGCTGAAATGACAAAAGAATCAGCTGAACAAGTACATTCTATTGCTGCTGCTGCTGAAGAACAATCTTCAACAACTGCTATCATCAATGAAGCAATGAACCAAGTAAATGAAATTGCTCTTCTCACAACTAAGAGTATGCAACAAGCAAGTCAATCAGTAAACGAAGTTGCTTCTCAAGCTCAAGAACTGGCAAAACTTACACGAAGCTTAAAATCAAATAACGAATAATATGTATAAAAAGCTTTAAAGCATTAATAAAAAAATAGTCCTTAACTTTTATGTTAAGGGCTATTTTTTTGTAAGATTTTAATACATTGACATGAAAATAAGCTT
This sequence comes from uncultured Desulfovibrionaceae bacterium, assembly GCA_964369985.1. Lineage (GTDB taxonomy): Bacteria > Desulfobacterota > Desulfovibrionia > Desulfovibrionales > Desulfovibrionaceae > CAYJAZ01. The sequence goes on from CAYJHN010000076.1 coordinate 503, forward strand.
TACTTCTTTCTTTTTTTCCTTTATAAATTAATTATTAATGTACATTATTTTACATTGGAGGCATTATGCAAAAGGTTAAACTTTTGTCTTTTATTTTCTTAGCAGCTTTATTTATTTTTTCACCAATAACAGCAAAAGCCGCTGTTATTGCTAAAGTAATTGCCTTATCGCACAATGTTGTTATTGAGCGTAGTGGAAATCAGTTGCAAGCAAATATCGAAGACGAAATCTATGATAGTGACACTATCATTACTGACGGCACTGGCAAAGTGCAACTTATGTTTACTGACCATACCTTTGCTTCACTAAGCACAAATACCATTTTTACTATGTCTGATTTCAACTTTGCACAAGATGACGCTTCATTTACAGCAAGCATAACAAAAGGCTTTGCACGTTTTGTTACAGGTAAAATTGTTGAAGCAAATCCAGATGCTTTTAAAGTTATCACACCAGAAGCAACAGTTGGTATTCGTGGCACAACCTTTACTGTGGAAAGCTTAAATAATTATACTACAGTTTCTGTTGAGAATTCAATAAAAACAAGATCTGTGGTTGTAAATAATACCGTCGTTCCAGTTGGTTTCTCAGCTATATTTGGGCCAAATGGACAAGTAGTTACTCCACCAACAAGAATGAACCAAGGGCAAAGACAAAGTTTAATTGAAAAATCAAGTATTTCTTTCATGCCTTCTGGAGTAAATACAGATAATCCTGATAGATTACAGGCTTATGATGAAGATACAAGTTTTTCAAAAACACCACCTTTTGTATTTGAAGACCAACAATCTGTTGGCTCAAACCCAAATACATCAACTTCAAACCCAAATACAACTACTCCTGGCGGTTTAGCAGGCTTTCCTGCTGGCTTAGTAGTCGCTGAAGAAGCAGAAGTGCAGCTAAATGTGCAATATAACAACAATGGCACACTATTCAACGATGGCAATTTAGACTTTGAGGTAAATCTCACAACAGGTGCAATTTCTGGCGCAAAAGCAAATATTACTGATATGACAGGCATGAATGTAAGCTCTCTCAATGATGCTTCTGGCAATATATCTGGAAGCAACTTCCAAATTAATGGTTCTGGAATTGTAAACGCTGGTGTTGACGACCCAACAGGTTCATGGAACGCAAATGGAAATCTCAATATTCCAGCAAACCAAGCATCTGGAAATTTGAGCTTTACTGGAGCTGGTGGTGCTGCAGGTAATGTCGCTAGTGGAACAATCACAGGCATAGAAAATGTTGAACTAGATAACTAAACTTCTTTTATCATAGCAAAAAAAGCTCTTATACTTTTGTATAAGAGCTTTTTAGTTTAAGAAAAAACAAACTTCGTTTTATTTAGAGCATTTCACCTGAAATTTCCTCATCTGTAAGGAAGCAAGCAGGATCATCAGCCCATATATCGCCATGAACAGCTTCTGCTCTATGTCTAAAGTTACCAGCACAAATATTGAGAAAACGGCAACGAGTACAGCGGCCTTTAAGATGCGGTCTTTTATCTTTAAATTTATGTAATAATTCGATATTTGGATCAGTCCAAATTTCAGAAAATGGTCTTTCAAGAACATTACCAAAGGAAATATGTCTGAGGAATTGATCGGCATGCACTTGTCCATCCCATGAAATACAGCCAATACCACGTCCAGAAGAGTTGCCTTCGTTAAATTTCAATAATTCAAGTACTTCAGCAGCACGTTTAGGATCTTCTTTAAGTAAGCGTAGATATACTAATGGGCCGTCTGCATGGTTATCAACAGTGAGAACTTCTTTTGGAGTTCCCGCGTCGTGTAATTTTCTTGTTTCGTCCATGATAAGGTTTACCACTTCACGAGTTTGTGCATGATCTAAATCTTCTTTCACTAATTCAGAACCACGACCAGCATAAACAAGGTGATAAAAACATGCACGAGGAATTTCATAATCTTTTAAAATTTGGAAAATCTTAGGAATTTCATTGTAGTTTTGCTTATTTATAGTAAAACGAACACCAACTTTTATGCCTTCTGCCATTGCGTTTTGCACGCCTTCTAAAGCACGTCTGAATGAACCCTTCACAGCACGGAATTTATCGTGAATTTCTTCGCCACCGTCTAATGAAATTCCCACATAAGAAAAGCCAACTTCTTTAAATTCTTTTGCTTTTTCTTTTGTTATTAAGGTGCCATTTGTAGAAATAACTGCACGCATGCCTTTTGAAGTTGCGTAATGAGCTAATTCGGTTAAATCTTTTCTGATAAGTGGTTCACCACCAGAAAACAAGATAACAGGTGAACCGAAATTTGCTAAATCATCAATCATTACTTTTGCTTGCGATGTTGAAATTGGGTCTGCACCGTCGTTTTCTTCTATAGCATGAGCATAGCAATGCACACATTTGAGATTACAACGGTTTGTCATATTCCATACAACAACAGGTTTTTTATCTTTAGAAAATTGCAATAAATGTGATGGCAATTTACCAGATTCTCTACCATAGCGAAGAGCGTCAGATGGTTCAACTTGCCCGCAATAAAGTTTTGAAATACCAATCATTTTATAACTCACTTGTTTAATTTATTTTTTTATTAATGTTTCAGCAAAAGACTTTTGCTTGAATAAATACGCTATTGATTGTATATACGAATATCAACAACAAATCTGTGATTGGAAACACATTATGAAAAAAATACTTTGCATAGTAGGACCAACAGGTTCAGGAAAAACAGGCTTTAGTATTGACTTAGCTGAATTTTTTGAAGCTCAATGTAAAAAAACACATATAATAAATGCAGATTCAAGGCAAGTTTATAAAGACTTTCCCCTTATCACAGCACAGCCAAGCAAGGAAGAAAGGAAAGATATTCCGCATTTTCTCTATGCTTTTTTAGAAACAAAAGATAAATCAACAGCTGGCCTTTGGCTTGATTTAGTGCATAAAGAAATTGAAAATGCCTATAATAACAATGCCGTACCCATATTAGTTGGTGGCACAGGCATGTACATCAAGGCACTTACTGAAGGTATAGCACAAATCCCCTCTATTCCACTTGAAATTAGCCAAACAATAAGTAAAAAACTAGAAAGCACTGGCATAGAAAAACTGTATCAAAAACTTCAAGAAATAGATGAAGAATATGCTAACAAAATCCATAAAAATGACAAACAAAGAATATGCAGGGCTTTAGAAGTTTACGAATTTACAAAGCAAAATTTAAGCTCTTGGCACAAAAGTGCTCAAGAAAATTCAAAATACCATTCACTAAAATTAGGCATTGGCATTCCCCTATCGCCTATTGATGAATTAAATCCATATCTTATAAAAAGAACAAAAGTCATGCTTGAACAAGGTGCAATAGAAGAAGCACAAAAAGCTTATGAAATTTGCCCTAATTTAACAGCGCCAGGTTGGAGTGGAATTGGCTGTATTGAGCTAGGGAAATATATTACAGGCGAATACACACTTGAAGAAGCTTTAGAACTTTGGAATAAAAATACTAGAGCCTATGCAAAACGTCAATGGACATGGTTTAGAGGCGACAAAAACATGGATTGGTGTCATCCGCTAGATACAGATAAAAGAGCAAAAAAAATACAAGAACTTTACAATTTTATGCAAGATTAATGTAAAATAATAAAAAAGCTTTCTCTATATTTTTAGAGAAAGCTTTTGTTTTTACTTATCTAAATCAGCCCAAATATCATAGTCATTTGGTATTTTATCCCATGGAATTTCA
>CAYJHN010000076.1:4234-8537 GCA_964369985.1 uncultured Desulfovibrionaceae bacterium
AACCACCGTCTTCTATTTTTGCTGTACAAAAGGCAAGTGTGATATATTTAAAAGGTGCGTCTATAAGCCATTCAGTAACTTTTGAACGCAATAAAGGTTTATTATCAAAGGAATTCGTACCCTTACCTGTAACAATAAGCACACAACGCATATCTCTATAATAAGCATTTTTGAAAAATGGAATAAGAGCATGAAAAGCTTCATTTGCTTTTAAACCATGCAAATCAATGCTTGCTTCTGGATTATAATGCCTATTTTGCAACTTACCCAAGGTAAGAATATCAAGGCCTAAAATATTGCATTGTACATGCTCTTCATTTGAACTTACGCAAAATTCAAGCTTACCCTCTTCAAAATCATGCAATAAAGGTGTTTGATCTTGCTGTACTATAATTTTTTCTGGCTCTGGCGGTGCTATACGCTCTTTTCCATCAAGAGGCCTTACATCTTGCACAGCTGAAAAGAAATCATAAAATTCATTATCTTGTGAAGTAATCTCAAAACTAGCTTGCTTTTGATTCTTTTGTTGTTCAGTTTTTTTTGCCTCTTTACTTAACACTTTATGCTGATGCATATTTTGTGAAAGAGAATTTTTTAAATTATTTGCTAAATCTTCTTTTTCTTGCTTTTGCTTTTGAAATTTCTTTGAAATATCATCTGAAAATAGCGGGTTTAAAGAATTTGTACTTTCTTTTTTATTTTCTTTTTTTCCTGTTTTACTATTTGAATTTTCAGCAGAAAAAGAGTTTTGTAAAATCTTATCTTCTAAAATATCTTCTTTTTTCTGTGCATATTTTTCTTTATTTTTTACAGTATTTACATTGCTCATAGCAAAAAGAAAATAATCTTCATCATTTTCAAAACTGTCTGCATTGCTAGGCAATGATTTTTCTTCAAAAACAGGCTTTTTTATAGCATTTTTTGCTTCTTTTCTATTATCTGAACGAAAGCTAGATTTATCAAGATTTTTAAATGGATTATCAAAAGCATTTGTGTCTTTAAAGTTATTACTATCTTCAACTACTTTATTTACTGTATTTTTTTTCTTTGCCATATCAATAAAAATTCCTTTTTATGCAAGAATAAGCTGTTCGTTTGCGTTTATGAGTTTTTTCACTCTGCCTATATGCCAGCTTTCAATATTGAGAGCAGATAGTCTTTCTTTTGCCTCTTCAAGCTTTTGTTTTGGAATTGCAAGCACTAAACCACCAGAAGTTTGTGCGTCAAAAACAAGAAGAGATTTTAACACTAAATTATCACTCTCTTTATCGTAAGCATGATGTGTAAATTGTGAACAATGCTTTCTATTTGCATAGGTACCTGCTGGAATCAATCCATGTTCTGCAAAGTCTAAAACATCAGGCATAAAAGGAATATTTTCTAAATCAAGTTCAATACTTACGTGTGAAGCTTTTGCCATTTCAAGCAAATGTCCGCCAAGTCCAAAACCTGTAATATCAGTTGCAGCCTTGAGTGATATTGCAGATATAAGTGTAGAGGCATTTTTATTGAGCTGAGTAGTCCAAAAATAAAGATTTTTTTCAACCTCATCTACTTTTGCCTTACCTTGCCAATTTGCTTTAATTGCTGTTGCTAACACGCCAGAACCTATTGGTTTTGTAAGAAGAAGCTCGTCATTTTCTTTTAAACCTGCATTGCTAGCTATATTATTTGGATCAATATAGCCAGTCACACTTAGGCCAAATTTAAGCATATCCTCTTCTAAAGTATGTCCACCAGCTAAAACAGCTTCTGCTTCAATTATTTTTTCTATGCCACCTTGTAAAATTTCTACAAGTATTTCAATATCTAATTCTTTTGAAGGAAAAGCGAGCACATTCATACACGACCAAGCTTGCCCGCCAACTGCATAAATATCTGAAAGTGCGTTTGCAGCAGCAACTTGACCAAACATGCGTGGATTATTTCCAATAGGTGTTAGTATATCAATGGTTTGAACTAATGCCATCCCAGCTGGCACAGGCGAAACAATCACAGCATCTTCATTGTGTTCAAAGCCGTGTATTATTCTTTTGCCTGGATCTGGCACTTTATTTATTTTCGATAATAGCTGCTCCAGTAACTCTGGAGCTGTTTTTGCAGCTCAGCCAGGAGCCTGACATTTTTCCATAAGTTTTATGTCTGCCATCTTTTACTCTTTTTATAGTTTTTATAGTATGTTATAGAAAAACAGCTAAATATAAATGCTCTTTTTCGTCTACATAAATATAGCCCTTGTCTCCTTTTTATGCAAGGAGAATATTATTCACTTTAGTTGATAAAATTAGAAGTTTTGCAAAATTTCTTCTTTTAATTGCTTGAAAGTGTAAATATCTCGCAAAAGAATAGGTGAATAGGCAAAAATATCCTTTCTAAAAAGAGCAAGCAGTGGAATACTTGCAGAATCGAGACTTGCAAGAAAATCTTTGTTAGCTTCATTATATTGCGTCATATCAACTTTAATTAATTTTATATCATATTCATCAACTAAAGATTTAAGATTATCATAAGTTAATACTGTCTCTTCAAGTACTTGACACGTAGGACACCAATCAGCTGTAAAATCAACTATCATATTTTTTGTGCCTAATTCTTCTTTAAATTCATCGTAAGAATACTCTTGCCATACAAGCTCTTTGTCACTTTCAGGGGCAAAAATATAGGCAGAAAGTGCTATATGCATAATAAAAAGCAATAATGCCCAAATCTTAGCCTGCTTTTTATATCTAAAAAATGAATAAATATATAAAAAGAAAGCAGAAGAAAGTAAGTAAGCTAAAGTTTTTATCACAAGTGCACTAGGCAAGATTGAAATGAGATAAAGCACAGTAAGAAGAAGCAGAAATGCTAATACTTTTTCCATAATTTCAGTCCATTTTCCTGAACGCGGTATTAGTTTTATCGCATGGGGAAAAACAGCTAAAATCAAATAAGGTAAAGCCATACCAAAACCTGTAGCCAAGAAAACTAAAATAAGCAATGGCAAAGGCAATGTAAGACTAAAGCCAAGGGTTGAACCAAGCAAAGGGCCTGAACATGGCGTTGCTATAAGCGTTGTTACAAGTCCTTGAAAATATGAATCTATTCTATGCGAGCTTGTTTTTGGTGTTGAAATGTTAAACATAGGCAAGCTAAACACATTCAAAAAAGAAAGTGCAAACAAGAAAATTATACTTATTAAAAAGATTATAAAGTAAATATTTTGAAATATCGAACCCCACATCATACCAAAAAAACCAAACAAAATAGCAAGAAAAACAAATAAGGTAAGTATACCAAATGAAAAGAAAATAGCATGACTTCTCACCATCTTATCCTGCACTTCTACATTATAATGCGCACTTTGCATGATTGAATTTATTTTAATCGCTACAACTGGCAAAACACAAGGCATAAAATTAAGAATAAAGCCAGCAAGAAGTCCTAAAATAAGTGCAAGAGAAAAAGAAGTTGCTTCAAGAACAGAACCAGAAATTTGCGGACTAAAGGAAAAGGTATAGTCAGCATTTTCTGTATTTTCCACACTTTGCTGTGTTATTAGTTTTTTTGACACCAAAGAAGGTTGAATAACACTTTTATCTGCTTTTACTTCTAAATTATCAAAAGAAAGTGAAAGCGAACGAGCAAAATCGTTTGCATATATACTTTTTGAAAAATCTTCTAATTTTTCACTCTTTGGTATGCTCATTTGAAACATTTTTGAAAATGGAGTGCAATTGTACGAAGAACACAAAAGAAACGAAACTTGCATATCAAGTTCATTTTTCATAAAAATGTTAGAAGATTTTTCAAATAAAATAAAGTATAGAGGCGAATCAGAATAAAGTTTCAATTCTTTTTTTGATAATAAATCAAACTTCTTAGCTACATTTGGATAATAAAATTCGTATTTCTCTCCAAAAACTTTAAAAGCAGTAGGATAACTTGCATACTCAGGATCATAAGTATAAAAGCCATCTTCAAAATCTAAAGCTAAAACAAGTAAGAGTTTGTCTCCATCTTTATCTTTATAATTATACCATGAACTTTCAATAGAAAAGTTAGGATTTTCATCATAGATTACTCTATTTTTATATTCTCTTACATCAGCATTTTCAGTTTTTATAACTTGCTTTACTACACTTTTTTCTTCTTCATTCGCTCTTACTTCTTGTGTGAAAATAAAAGCAAATATCGAAAATAACATTATAAACATATATACATAAGCTCTTTTAAACATAAAGGCCTCAACTTTTAAATTATTTAAATCATAAAATTATTTTTGTACTTAATTAACAGTATAGATATTTCTTTTTAAACAGTA
>CAYJHN010000077.1:0-5371 GCA_964369985.1 uncultured Desulfovibrionaceae bacterium
GAAAAATCTCGTGCTTTTTTGTTTAAAATTAAGTTAACTATATGCTTTCTCAGCTTCCCTTTTTCCTATTTTACAGTTTCTTTTTTTATATTATAAATACTTATACTAAGCAGAAAGCACTTTCAAATATGCTTATTTTGCTTTATTTGGTATAGCTCTTGCATGTTTATACTACTATTTATAAATATGCCAATATTGTTGGCATGGATTTAACAAAACAATTTTTATGAGGAGTGTTTATGTACACTAAAAATGCCTTAGGAAATCTCAAAAATCGTTATATAGCTGTGCTAAAAAAATGTAATCTTATTAACGCTTTTGGTTCGCTTGCCATTGCAACTTTATTGGCAACACCTAGCCTTTCATTTGCAAATGCTCTTATTACTACAACTGAACCAGTATTAAATAATAGTGACACATTAACAGGTGCAACGGAAAGTCTTTCTGGGCGAGATTATTTTGTTGGTATGTTTGGTTATAATATGATGAATAATATAGACTATGTTTTCACTAACTTTGCCGATGGTATTATTTCACTTTCTTCGACTAATGCTGAAGTTTATGGTATGTATGCAAATGCTCGCGGCAATCACATATTAACAAATAACGGATCTATTACTGCTACAAGTACAAATCAACTCGCCTATGGCATGTATGCTTATGGTTATGGTGACCACACTTTAACAAATAACAGTAATATTAAAGTGACTGCTCATAACAAAGCATATGGCATGTATACTCTTGCTGACGGCAATCACACTTTAACAAATAGTGGAACTATTACTACCACAAGCACAGATAATTACGCCTATGGCATGTTTGCTGATGGTAATGGTGACTACACTTTAACAAATAGTGGTACTATTACAGGTATAAGCACAAATAGTACAGCCTCTGGCATACAAGCTTATGCTGAATCTTATGAAGGTAATCATAAATTAACAAATACAAATTCTATCACAGTAAATGCCTTTAACATAGCTTATGGTATGTCAGCTTATTCTAATGATAATAAAATGCACATGCTCACAAATAGTGGGACTATACAGGTAACAAGCTCAAATTCTGAAGCCTATGGTATGCGTGCTTATGAAACTAACGGCAGCCATACACTCACAAACAGCGGAACTATTACAACTACTGCTCATGACAATGCATATGGCATGCATGCTTATGCTAGGAATGACGGCAGTCATACACTCACAAATAGCGGAACTCTCACAATTACAGCTCATGACAATGCATATGGCATATATGCTTATGCTAGTAATGACGGCAGTCATACATTAACAAATAACGCAACTATTATTGCCTCAAGTAAAGCTGTTAACGCATATGGAATGCGTGCTGATGGTGATGGCAATCATACATTGATAAACAATGGCGAAATTACAGTTATAAGTGAAGCTAGCTATGCCTATGGCATGTCTGGTGATGATGGTTATGGGCACACATTAACTAATAGCGGAACTATTACTGTTACAGCTCAAGATACTGCTACGGGTATGCGTGCATCTGCTTCTGGTGCTCACACTTTAATCAATAATGGAACTCTTATAGTCTCAAGTCAAGACGATGACGCTTCTGCTATGCGTACTTTTGGTAACTATGGGCATGAAATAGTAAATAATTCTATTATAAAGGTAACAGCCAGTGATGATGCATACGGAATTCAAACAAGTGGCGATGGCACGCAAGTAGTTACAAATAATGGAATTATCACATCTACAACTACAGGTTCGAATGATAAGGCTTATGGTATATATGTAAGTACTTTTGGTAAAAACCTTATAAATAATACAGGTATTATTAACCTAAGTGCATTAAAAGGATCTGCTTTTGAAGTATATGGGGTTAATTCGTATACTATAGGCACTTATGCAACTACCTTGCGCACTTGGACTGCAAATGATGCTGTTTTTGGAATTGAAAATTCATATAATAATGTGACCTTTGATAATTCTACATTAATTCTTCGTCCTGGGACTAAGGCTCAAGGCTTTGAATACGGTAAAGAATACAAAGTTACTGATATGATCACTATTGCTTCTACAGACACTTCCCCTACTGCAATCACAGGTAAGATTCAAAATGCTGTTGCAGAAGTGCCTTTCTTAACTGCAAATCTTAATAATTCTGACATAGCAAATCCAAAAGTAAGCCTTAATGCAAATATCAATGCAGATACTGTTTCACCTACAGTCTTAGCAAAACTTTCTGTTGATAAAATGCACAATAAAATCACAAAAATAGCAAGCAGAAAAATCAATAAAATGATTGAAAGACGTATGGCAAAAAACTTGAAACAAGTATCTGAAAAAGCTTACGAACAAGGCGTAATTGTAGCTGGAGATATGCTTACTTCTGCACCAAGTTATCAAGAAAATACATGGGCAATCTATTTAGATGCCTATGCTGGCTATACAGGAAATAGCGAATATAATTTCGGCACACATACTAAGGGCATTACTTTCGGTGGCGAAAAAGCTATTTCTGATAAGTTAAGTGTAGGACTTGCTCTTGACTTTAGCGATTCTGCAACTGACGGTAAAGACTCTTTAGTAGCGGATTCAAAAGATATTACCTTAGCTGCAAATGCAGATTATTTCATTAATCCAAATTGGTATGTGTCTGGAACTATGGCTCTTTCTTTTGGTGAAAGCGATATGGATTATATGCTTTCTCCAAGTCTATATGCTAAAGATGATTTCAATTCGCAAGCTTACTATTTATCTCTAAACACTGGTTATGTTTATGAAATCAATGAAAATAATATTATCGTGCCAGAAGTTGGGCTTTCCTATCTCAATACACAAAATGATGATATTGCTCTAGACTTTGCCTCTTCTGATTTGTATGATCTACACATAAATAACGAGAGTTTCTCAGCTCTATACGCAAATCTCATGCTCACATGGCAAGGGCAATACGACACAAAACTTGGTGTGTTACGTCCTAGTGCTGGACTTGGAATTCGTCAAAACTTGACTGGTTCTGGCATCGATTCAAGTGTAATGCTCACAGGCACAAGCTTTGACACTGTTGTGACTGAAGACGATACTACCTTTATCACAAACCTAGGCTTAGAATGGCAAAAGGGTGCTTTCTCAATGGGAATCAGCTATGAAGGTGGCTATGGTAGCGAGCAAACTAGCCATAGTGGTAATGTGAAATTCCGTTACGAGTTTTAATACTTAAAAAAAATTAAAGGCATGGTTTCTCACGCTTGTTTTTGAGAAAGAACAATTCTTAAAAATAAGAAAAGTGAGAAAGCATGCCTTTTTTCGTTTAAATCTATGCCTTTTCTCCGACGTGATTCTAATTTGTTTCGGCACGCTGTGCCCTTTCTGAACGAAACCTCGCGTAGGGATAATCCCTTACAAGAGGCGTGGCTCTTGTTTCGCGAGCTTTTGCCTTTGTTCGCTACGCTCACTTTTATAAAATAATTTCTAGTAGATAAAGTCTAAATTAGAATAACATGCCTTTTCTCCCCTTTACATTAATATAAAAACAACTATATTAATAGCTATGTCATTATTCAATTTAAAATCAGAAAATACACCAAAGGGCGATCAGCCAACTGCCATTGCATCTTTGGTAGAGAATGTGAAACTTGGTGTAAAAAGCCAAGTATTACTTGGTGCTACAGGTACGGGTAAAACATTTACCATGGCAAATGTCATAGCTCAGTGCGACAAGCCAGCCCTCATACTTGCTCACAACAAAACTCTTGCAGCTCAGCTCTATGGCGAATTTAAAGCATTATTTCCTGACAATGCTGTAGAATATTTTGTTTCTTATTACGATTATTATCAGCCAGAAGCCTATGTGCCCTCTTCTGACACCTATATTGAAAAAGATTCAGCAATCAACGATAATATAGATAAATTGCGACACGCCTCTACGCACTCTCTTCTCACAAGGCGAGATGTTATTATTATTGCTTCGGTTTCTTGCATATACGGGCTTGGTTCGCCTGAATATTATGCAAAGTTGCTCATTCCTATTGAAGTGGGTGCAAAAATTAGCATGGATAAGCTCATCACGCAGATGATAGAAGTGCAATACGCAAGAAATGATATTGATTTTCACCGTGGAACTTTCAGAATACGCGGCGATGTGCTTGAAATTATTCCAGTTTATGAGCATGAAAAAGCCTTGCGTGTAGAGTTTTTTGGCGACGAAATTGAAGGCATATCTGAAATTGATCCGCTCACAGGCAATATCTTAGGTAAGATGAAAAAAACTATCATCTACCCTGCTTCGCACTATGTTTCTGACAGAGACAATTTAGTGCGTGCTATGTCTGATATTCGTGACGAATTGCAAATAACCTTGCAAACTTTCAAAAATGACAATAAGTTAATAGAAGCTCAGCGTATTGAACAACGCACTCAGCTTGATTTAGAAATGATGCAAGAATTAGGCTATTGTAATGGAATTGAAAACTATTCAAGGCATTTAGACAATAGAAAAGAAGGCGAAGCCCCTGCTACCTTGCTTGACTATTTTCCTGACGATTTTCTTATTTTTATTGACGAATCTCACCAAACAATTCCGCAAATTGGGGCTATGTATAAGGGCGATAGAAGTAGAAAGCAAACCCTTGTAAACTACGGCTTTCGTCTGCACTCTGCACTAGACAATAGGCCGCTCATGTTTGAAGAATATCTCACAAGAGTGCATCAATCCATATTTGTATCTGCAACGCCTGCAAAGTGGGAGCTAGATCAAAGCGAAGGCTTGATTATTGAGCAAATTATCCGCCCTACTGGCTTAGTTGATCCAATTGTTGAAGTTCGCCCTACAAAGGGTCAAATGGAAGATTTGCTCTCAGAGTGTAAGAAAAGAGCTGAATTAAATCAAAGAGTTCTTATAACTACCCTCACAAAAAGAATGGCAGAAGAGCTTTCAGTTTATTTCAAGCAAATGAATGTGCGTTCACGTTATCTACATTCTGATATAGACACTTTAGAACGTGTTGCCATATTAAAATCTCTAAGACTTGGCGAATTTGACGTGCTTATTGGTATCAACCTCTTACGAGAAGGACTTGATATTCCAGAAGTTTCTCTTGTGGCTATGCTTGATGCAGATAAAGAAGGCTTCTTGCGTTCTACCTCTTCGCTCATTCAAACCTTTGGGCGTGCCGCGAGAAATGCCGAAGGCAGAGTTATATTGTATGCCGATAGAATGACAAAATCCATGCAAGCAGCTATGGACGAAACCACAAGAAGAAGAACAAAGCAAATAGACTTCAACACAGAAAATAACATCATTCCGCAAACCATTATTAAAGCAATTGACACTTCACTTGACAATCTTTACACGCCAATTCAAGCAAAGGGCAAATCAAAGAAAAAGCAAGAAG
>CAYJHN010000077.1:5381-6019 GCA_964369985.1 uncultured Desulfovibrionaceae bacterium
CTGTAGTTATTGAAATCCCAAAAAATGCAAAAGAACTCGCACATTTAATTGAAAAACTCGAAAAAGAAATGCGTGCTTTTGCTAAAGAGCTTGAATTTGAAAAAGCAGCTGAATTGCGTGATAAAATCAATCAATTAAGAGATGCTTTTATAAATGAGTAAGAAAATGACGAAGAAAATAGACAAAGAATTTAACTATATTTTATGTGCTGATACTATTGCTGAAATGCAGAAACTACCTGATGAATGTATTGATCTTATCTTTGCTGATCCTCCTTATTGGATGCGAGTCGATGGGGCTTTGCTCAGAGTAGAAGGCACTGAATTTGACGGCTGTGATGATGGCTGGGATAATCAGTTTAAGTCAAATGCTGATTATAATGCTTTTACAAAGGCTTGGCTTTCTGAGTGTAAAAGAATTTTAAAGAAAAATGGTTCTATTTGGGTAATTGGCTCTATGCAATGCATTTATTCTATAGGTGCTATTATGCAAGAGCTTGACTTTTGGTTTATCAACGATGTTATTTGGCAGAAAAAAAACCCCACCCCAAACTTTATGGGTACACGTTTAAATAATAGCCATGAAACATTAATCTGGGCAACAAAGTCAAAGAAATCTAAATTTACTTTCAACTATAA
>CAYJHN010000077.1:6045-8471 GCA_964369985.1 uncultured Desulfovibrionaceae bacterium
CAGCAAAAGAACTCAACCTAGACACTGTTGACGAAGAAGATTTTAACAAAGGCATAAGAAAACAGCTTGGTTCTGTGTGGAAAATTGGTATTTGTCAAGGCAGTGAAAGAATAAAAGACAATGAAGGCAATAAGCTACATAGCACTCAAAAACCAGAAGAACTTTTATATAGAATTATAAATATTTCTTCAAATGTGAATGACATTGTTTTTGATCCCTTTGGTGGCACCTTTACCACAGCCACAGTTGCAAAGAAAACAGGCAGAAAATATCTCTCCTTTGATAGCAATGAAAAATATGTAGAATACGGCAAAAAAAGAATTGATTCAGCTATTTGTAAATTAGGTGATATAGAAAAAGCCATTTTTGACATAAAGCCATTAAAAGTAAATCTCACACAGCTTATTGAAGAAAACTATCTTTTTGAAAATGAAGTTTTTTATTTAAAAAATTCTGAAAAAACAGCCACATTGTTAAAAAATGGCAAAATTATTTTAGACAATGCTGAAATAGACATACATTCAGGTGCAGCAAAAGCAAAAAATGTCTCTGCTGCTCGTTTAAATGGCTTTGAATACTGGCTTGTAAAAAGAGACAATAGGCTTGTAGGAATTAAAGAAATAAGAGAAAATTACAGAAATACACAAGAAAAATTAGAGCAAAAAAATGACAAATAATTTTCTGCACGACTGTAAAACTTGTAAAAATCCCTGTGATGGTAAAAGCAAAAATGTGTATACTTTTACTACAGATGTAGAATTTTCAGAACATTTTGAAGAAAAACTAGTGCAAGCAATCAATAACAAAGGCTTTTATTCTAAAAAAACAGATAAAGACGGCTATCCAGATGTTGAAATATATAATCCAAACACTCAAAATTTACTTTGCTATATAGAATTAAAAGCACAAAGACGTACATTTATGAGCGTTAAAAAAATTCTGCCAAATGCCAATCTTGAACCTTCTGAAACAATGGTACTTAACCTCTCAGATTTATTGCGATACGCTGAAATTGCAAAAACAATTACACAGCCAATCTACATAATGTGGATACTTACAGACAGGCCATGTATTGTAAATACAAATAAAGTAAGATGCTTTTACCAATCATTAGAAAAACTTTGTGCTCTCTATGAAAAATATAAAGATTTACGAAGATTTAGAAGAAAAAGTGGCGAGGGTGATATAGTTGATGGCGTGCATAAGGGCGTTGTTGTCAACTACCATTTTAGCTTAAATGAATTGATAGAATTTAATACTGACGATTTTCTTAAAGAATATAGATAAAAAAAGGGAGCGATTGCTCCCTTCTATTTGATAACATAGTTAATGTCTCATTCTACTTAAGATTAAATTTTTAACTAAGAAAAAGACATAGATTCTCACGTTTCGCCTTTTGAGAAAAGGCTCACTCAGAATGACTCACGGAGAAAATGTAATTCTTTGTTATTACAGTAAATTTTGCAAACACCGTGCGTCATTCTGAGGACGACTGTAAGGAGGACGTGAGAATCCATGCCTTTTTCCCTTTTTTTTGTAAGGCAATCTAATTTTAAGAAAAAGTTATTAGTAATTATTTGTGCTACTAAGCTATTTCTTCCTTATGCTTTTCTATAGCTGTTTTTAATTTTTCTTCGTCATTGTGTGATAAAGATGTTTGTATAATTGTTCCGCCAGTGCCTTGCAATTCTTCTAGCACTTTATCAAAAACAAGATTATCAAGTAACATAAAAAGCATAGAAGAATCGTCTTTAAGATTTTCTGCTAAATTCTTCATAAAATCGTCTTCAATGCCAACATCAGTCAAAGCACCAGCAATAGCTCCCGATCCAGCACCTGCCGCAAAGCCTAGCAAGGGATTTAAAAAGAGCATGCCAATAAGTAAGCCCCAAAAACCACCTGAAGCAGCACCTGCTGCCGCCATATTATACATTTGATCTAAATGCACCTTGCCCTTTTCGTCCCTTGTTGCAACTACCGCATCTTCAAGATTAATTAAATATTCTTTCTGCATCTTTACAAGTTGCTGGCGAACATTTTCTGCTTTTTCCTTGCTATCATAAGAAACAACTAATAATGTGCTCATAAGTAAACTCCTTGCTTTCATACATTTAATTTAAATACATTTTATAAATATGTTTAAAGAATAGCAAAGAAAAAGCCAATAGGCAAGCTTACAAGCTAAAAGAAGAAAAATAATCATGCCATTTATGGAAAATAAATTTTCATAAAAAGTAAAAGCTTAAATTCGCAAATTTAGCTAGACTTGACATTTCTTACAAATATGGCATAATCACTTTATGAATTCTTTTACAAAATATAACAATCAAATGAATTGGTGGTGGAGCTGCTTATAAAAGCCGCCTCTCTTGTTGTGTATAAAATTCAAAAACAAATTAAACATGTGAAGCGGTCGAGTGAGACTG
>CAYJHN010000078.1:0-8384 GCA_964369985.1 uncultured Desulfovibrionaceae bacterium
CTTTGGCAACATTTATACCATAATGCCCACGATAGCCTTCTTCATTAATATAGAACTCTACAATCTCAAGCTCATTAGTCCCTGATTCAAGTAGTATGTTCGTTTGTGACATATTTTCCCCCAGAATGAATTTCTTTTTGCTTCAATTATAAATTAATAATTATCTAATTTTGTTTGTACATTAGGTCTTAATGACGATGGTCTTTCAGTTACTTCCATAAACATTTCATCATCTAAAGCAAGATCAGCCGAAGCTTTTGCAAGTATTTTATTTGATGGAACATGTATCAATGACATCGAAAAACGCATATTCTTTTTTGATATAAGATAAGTACCTGTGAGAACTGCAACACCTAAAACATTTGTACTTGCAAGCTCTTTAAGGTCACGGGTGAGAACAAATTCTCCTTCTTTTTCAATCATGACAATATCTTCTGCTTTTCTGATTTCACGCAATTGGTAACCTAATTTAGCAAAAGAGCTTGTCATGTCTTCGCTCATTTGCCTTGCTAAAGCATTTGTTTTTTTCATATCGTTGATATCTACCGCAACAGTAGACACAATAGAAAGATCTTGTTTTGTAAACTCATGGTTAATCAAGTTTTTTGCAAGCTGTTTATTCATTTCACTCACAAGAGAATGAGCCGTATCTGAAATTTCTGTATTCTTAATAAAGCCAAAAGCTGCGGCAGTTAATGGCAGCAATAAAGCTATGCTGAGAAGTAGTATAAGTATAAGAGATTTTTTAGTTTTCATAATTTGCTCATCAGTATTTAATTCATTTATCGGCACATTTTATTTTTACATAAGTGCATCTTACATATTTTTTTATAAATAGAAAAAATAAATATATATTATTTATAACATAAAATCATATTTCTAATCAAGTCTTTTCTCTTACTGAGCTGTAGCCCAATAAAAGGCCTTATCGTCTTGATCTTATTTGCAAATCAACAATATCAAGCTCTCTATCTATCCATTCTTTTTCTTCAGCTGTTCTTGCTTCTGCTAAAGCAATAAGATAATATTCCTTTGCAATTTCAAATCTTCCATGTTTTTTTAGATTATGTGCATAAGCTAAATTTGAAGAATGCTCTGTCCAGAAATATTGATCACCATAATTTCCGTATTCACCATAATCATAATAAGGACTTATTAAGCCTAAATTTCCAGCAGTTGAACAAGCATATAAGCTAGACAAAAGTACTAAGCAAAAAAAGAATTGTATATATTTTTTTATTTTCTTCATTTTTTTACCCTCATTACCATTTTGACTTAATCTTCATGCCGCCCTCTTCAAGAGTAGGCACAGTAGTCATTCTTGCAAGCAAATGGTTCATTGGCAAAACAACTTGTGCTGTTCTAAGCACTCTGCCAGTAGGTTCTAACAATCTTGCATTAATAAAGCAGCCAGCTTCATCTTTATAATATGAACCTACAATGTAAAGTGCATTTTTCTTCTTATTTGTAAATTTAAAGGCTTTATCTTTAAAAATAAAATCACCAGCATCTGAACTAGAAATAGTATTTGTTGTTCTATATTCATATACTAATAAACCATGCATGGTAAATTCATGGATAAGAGCTTCTGATATATAACGTCCTAAATCACTACTTTCGTCACGATTATTCATATTCACAAATGAAGTTGGTATTGCAAATCTACCATTGAGGCTTTGGCCAGGATAATGCTCTAGTAATTGATCTGCAATTTCACGAACTTGTACTTTAAGTTCTCTCATCTGAATTTCAGAATCTTTTGCTGCAGCATTAGGTGCAAAATCCGCAATAGATGAAGGCTCACGCGGATAATTTTTGTTTGAACAAGCCGTTAAAAAAGCCAGCAGCAGACAAAGCATTATATATATTGTTGTGTTATGCCTATTTTTCATAAAATTCCTTGTGCTGCAATTTGTCAATACATTCTATCTGCAATTTAATAGTTAGAATTAAATTAAGCACGCACAATAGAATATTCGACATTTTTTAAAAATACTTTAGAGCTTTGTTTTCTGGCTCAAAGAAAAGTTTTAAAAAATAGGAATTAAATACCAAAGGAAGTAAGTTGTTGATTCAAGTAAGTAAGTAGTGTATTTCTTTCACTTTTATCTGAAAGGCTAAGAACATCTGGCAAATAATATACTTTATAAAAAGCGTGTGCATTATGCATAAAAGAAGCATATTTTCTTGATTTTTTTAGCAAAAGAGTTTCTCTTGCTTCTTCGCCAAAAACAAAGAGAATTTTTACCTTCAAACGATATAAAGCAGACCAATAAAAAACAGCATCATTTTTCTTTGTGTCTATCCAAAGTTTTGGAGATTCTGTCGGTGTATCAAAAGGTACAAAAACATTCACACCAGCCTTTGTATAATTCAAGTTTTTAACAAGATCACGCATGATTTCTTGCCTATTTGCATTTGAATATGTATTTCTTAAAATATCGTCATGCATGCCAGCATAAGTCCATGCAATCTTTGGAGTTGAACTTCTTACAACTTTATTATAGAGGCTTTCCCACTCTTCACTCCATTCAAAATCTTTAAGAATAGGTACAAGGCTAGGATTTGCATTGCCTCTTGCGTCAACAACAAGTTCGTTTTCTCTCAATTCTCTTGCTTCTTCAGAAGAACGAGGAGAAATATTTTGAACAATAAGCGCTTGGTTTTGCAAATTATTTTTTAAATTATCAGCTTTTTCTGCCTGTGCAACTTTTTGTATATTTTGATAAATATTTTTTACAAGTTGCGAACTATCTTGTATGCTTTTTGTTTTTAATTGCTCTTGCCTTTGCTTATCTGCTATTAAAAGGAAGTCTAATCCAGCATCACGCCAGATTTTTGTATGTATTGGCAAAGGTTTGCTTTTTACAAACATCTTCCTTCCTTATATAGAATCTTTAATTAGACTTTAAAAGTATAGAAATAAACAAATAATTAGTATGTTTTTTTCTAAAACAAAGACTTACATCTCATTCAACCAAGTGAGCAAGTCCCATGCAATTTGTGTTTTTGGCCTTGTATCCCAATCTTCTTCTTTAGTAAATCTATCAGCAACAAATACTTTATTGTCTAAGCCACCAAAGCCATCATCAAGGGCATTTGCTACTACCATATCCATATTTTTAGCATACATTTTATCCAAGGCAAGCTGTCGTAATTCTTCAATATTTTTTACATATTCTGCAGCAAAACCTAATACTTTTTGCTCTGCTTTTTTATTGTGAGCTAAGGTTTTTAATATATCTTCATTTGGATAGAATTGGAGTAAAAAGCCATCTTCTGCTTCTTTTTTCTTAAACTTGCCTTTGCCGTGTTTTTCTGGTGAAAAATCCGCCACAGCAGCTGTAAAAATACCATAGTCGCACTTATGCCACAAACCTTTAGCAATTTCAAGCATTTCAGAAGCTTGTTGCACGATATGCTTTTGAAACAAAGCATCTTCTGGAGCGTAAAGCTTTACGCCTTTAGTGCAAATTGCATGCACATAAGCCCCTCTAAGCCAAGCCGCAATAGCAAGGCACATGCCCATTGTTCCAGTGCTTGAATTTGTCCAATAGCGTATATCATCAAAAGGTTCTTGCGTTGCACCAAGTGTCACAAGTACGGTTTTTCCAGCTAAGTCCTGCTCTGTCACACTCTTTAAGCCATATAAAAACAGCATATTATCAGAAGCAAGCCTTCCTTGCCCCTCGTCATTACACGCAACCAAACCGCTGTCTGGTGTTATGCAAACATGCCCTCTTTCTTCAAGTATACGCACATTTTCTTGCGTGGCTGGATTAGCCCACATTTTTGGATTCATAGCTGGAGCAAAATATATTGGCTTTGAATAAGCAAGAGCCTGAGCAGCAAGCAAAGAATCCGCTCTACCTGTTGCTAACTGAGCCATTGTATCCGCACTTGCAGGCGCTATGATAAATGCGTCAGCGTCTTTTTCTGGTGCAAGATGGGAAAAAGCATCACTAAACATCTCTTTATACATAGGATTTGCACCAAGACTTTCAAAAGAAAGTTCTGTCACAAATTCCTTTGCAGCCGAAGTGAGCGTAACGCTTACTTCAATCCCAACTTTTTGCCATGCACGCATCAAAGAAATAGCCTTGTAGGCGGCTATAGAGCCTGTAACACCAAGATGGATTTTCTTTTTTTCTTGCATTTCAAATAAAAGATGTTCTTGCATGCTTTATCCCTTTATTTTCAATTATTTATAAACAAAAAATTTAATTTAATTCTTATAATATAATATCAGAAGCAGTTTCTTTTACATCTTCTTTAACTGCATTAATATCGTCTTTCACTTCTTGTTTTGTTGTGTCAATAGTTATGCTTGCATCGTCTGCACTGCTTTCTAGTGATGTTTCAACTGTATTGTAGGTTTCAACTACTTTGTCTTTCGCGTTTTGAACTGTTGGTTTCACAGTGTTTGTATATACGCTTTCAACTTTATCTACTGTTGTATCTATTGTTTCAACAGCAGAGCTTTTCATATTATTTATTGTTGAATTAGGTGTTAGATGACTATTTTGTGATGAAGTTGCTGGAGGATAAGGTGTTGAATTTATAATATTTTGAGGTAATTTATCAAGCACCCACACGTCCATACCTGTTGTAAGGGTTTGATTATAAAAAGTGATGATAGCAAAACGATTATCTTTTTGATAGATTTGCATAATTTTTTCATCGTATTCTTTTGCAATCAAAGTCCAATTATTTTTAAGTAGATTGTGCTCCATTGCAGCGCTTAAAGAATTTATTTCAACTCTTCCTTCATAAATTTCAATACCTGAAACATTATCATTATAAAAAACAACTTTTGTGTTTTTCATATCTTTTTCCATGTCAACAGGAATTGGAATATCACTAAAATGTCCGTAATAAACAGCATCTGCAGTATTTGCTTCTTTTTGTTCAAAAGGATTTGGAATAGTTATATCGCTTAAATATTCAGTGCAACCAGACAAAAGTAAGGAAGAAAGAATTAATGAGCTTGTAAAAATTGTTTTTTTTGATTTATTAAATTGTGTTAATTTCATATATTCCTCAATAATTAATATTTATTATTATAAATGCACATATACTGCGTGCGAACAAAGTATACAATACATTTTAAAAAAGTAAAATAAGATTTTTCTTGCAAATTAAAGCAAGATAGCCCTTTCATAACAGGTAGTTATCCAAGAAAGGGCTATTATTATAATATATTACAAAGCAACTAAACTTCTTCGTCTGGATGCTTTACTTGTGAAAATGCTTCTTCATCATCAAATTGGCTATCGAGCTTACCTGAAAAAAGTTCATCTTCTCTTGAATTCTCTCCAAAAGGATTTTCTTCGCTTTCTGTATTTTCAATAATAGTTTCAACATTGTCGCCAAAGTTTTCGCCATTATTTTCTACAAAATTCTCGTCAAAATCTTCCTCTGTATTTTCATCAAAAATATCAGCAGCAATTACACGTCTATTCTTTTTTTCTTCTTCTTTGACTTCTTCTTTCACAGCTGGCTCAGCAGTCGGTGTTGGTAAAGTATTGTATACTCGCCAGAACATTGGATAAATTGATGTGATAATTTCAGGGTTTACAAGCATAATATGTGGACGCATAAATGCAAGCAATGAAATAGCTAAGCCCCAATCACTGCTTGGTAAAAACCACGCATTCGTTTCGACTTCACATTTCACTAAGATATTATCATCATTAACTTTTAATCCAATTTGTGCTAAAAATCCATGTATAACATCTTCTTGAATATCTTCTACAAACTTTTCTGAAATTTCAGGCAAACGCACTTCTTCACCACTTAATGCTGATAATACACTAAAGATTAATGCCATTGGATAAGAAGGCGCAAGCGATAAATCAGGCGCACATAATTTCTTACCTGGATGCTCAGAAACAAGATTATTTTCTTCACAATTTACAGTCAAACCAGTTGAACGCAAGAAATCAAGACAATAAAGATCTTTTTCGTTGAGCTTTCCGCGTAAAACAGCTTTACCACCAGCAAAAGCAGGCATTGCAAGAAGACATGTTGTATACATTGGATCAAGATCCACGCTTACATCATCAACAAAAACAGGAGCTTGTATAGTTACTTTTATGCTAAGAACATTATCGTTATCTTCAAAAACACATGGAACAGAAACAGTTGCAAAAAGTGAAGCCAGTTCAGATTTTATGCAATTAATTTCAGCATGCTCTTCAATCACAAATTCCATTTCGCCCTTAAGATCTTTACGCATGCAAGAAGTAAGAACTAAAGCAATAATAAAATCTCTAGGCAAATCAGAAGGAAGTTCAACCCTATTTGGCATCATACCAGCTGATTCTACACGAACAGGAATACCATCTTGTCCAGGAATAACAGTAGTTAAGCGAGCATTCAAACGTGGCAAGAAGTTTTTAATCGCTTGAGTATTCATAAAGCGAAGTGGACCATCACCAACCAATTTCAATCTTGCAGGCACAAGTAATGTTAAAGCCAATACAAGATAGAAAGAAAGTTCATCACTGCCTACAGGCACAACCTTGTCAAGGTAATGCATAATACCAGAACCACCGCGTGATAAAACTCTGTCATGCCCTTCCCACCAAAGTTGACCACCAAGTTGGTTGAAAGCCTTGATAGTAGACATTATTGTAGGTGAAAGATAGGTTGTAAATGACGCCATTGTGCCAGAAGCCGCTGCAAGAGCAAAAAGCATACGCACTTGACGTGAACACAAAGCACCATCTAAATCAATTTGTACAGGTGTAAATTGTGGAGCAAGGCAATAGTAATTCGGCTTACTATAAGCATAAGGAATAGGTTCTAACTGCTGTAATAGATTGAAGAAATCTCTTGCAATGCGAGGATCTTTGGTTATTTTTGCAGTGCCGCCTTCCCATGCTACACGTAATTTTTTTTCTAAATTTGGAGAAACTCTATTGTCGTGTTTTACGCCGTCAAGAAGTTCTGCTCTTCTAAAAAGAAGGTTTAGCAGTTCTTTATCAACATCAAAAAGAGTGAGTAAATTTTCATAAGTGCGTGAAGATCTACCACGTTGACGTGGGAATCTGTCATTATCTCTGCCTCTATCTCTAAAGCCATTATTGTCTCTATTGTTATCTCTAAAGCCGTTGTTTCCTCTGTTATTATCACGAAAACCATTGTTTTCACGATTGCTATCACGGAAACCATTGCTTTCACGATTGTTATCTCTGAAACCGTTGTTATCTCTGAAGTTTCTATTATTTCTTTCTCTTAGATTAAACTCTCTTTCTTGTCTGCCCCTATTACCACTGTTACTACGATCGCTGTCGTTGCGGCTTGGAGCATTATCAAAAGAATTTTGCGTATTTTCGTTTTGAACAGAAAAGAAGTCATCTCTTTCAAATTTTTGGTCAAAATCTCTGCTTTTTCTGTCAAAAGTTTTGTCAAAAGGTCTGTCAAAAGATCTTTGCTCACGAGAAAATCTGTCAGAATTTCTTGAATTACGGTAAGGTCTATCTTCTTGATTT
Organism: uncultured Desulfovibrionaceae bacterium; assembly: GCA_964369985.1. Classification (GTDB taxonomy): domain Bacteria; phylum Desulfobacterota; class Desulfovibrionia; order Desulfovibrionales; family Desulfovibrionaceae; genus CAYJAZ01. Next base: position 7,497 of record CAYJHN010000078.1, read on the forward strand.
CTGTCAAAAGGTCTTCTATTTGAGTTTCTGTTGTCTCTTTGATAAGAATCGTTTGAATCATTTCTATCACGATTATTATATGAATTATTATAAGATCTTGGAGATGAATCGTCAGAATATCTTTCTCTTTTTCTTTCAAAAAAAGAATCACGACCATTATTATCTCTATGACCAAAGTCACGCGCAGGGCGTTCACTATCAGAATACGCTCTTTGCGGTCTTTGCGAAAAATTTCTTTTTTCTTGGTAATTATTATCTTGGCGATATGGTGCACGAGTATAGCCATTTTCATAAGAATTGGCATCTCTGTTGCGGTATGGCCTTTTATTATTTACATTTTCGCCATCTCTGTACGAATTGTTTTGATAGTCATTTGCATAGTCATCTGAATAATCATTTGTGTCTTTAACGATTTTGCTTCTTTGAAAGCTTCTATTTGGTTGAAAAGCCATAATTCCCTCTTTACTTTTTTCTCTCTAAAATATTTACTCTAAATATAATTGCTTATAATAAAACACGCGTTACAATATTAGCCATTAAATGCACGCTCTTGTATTAATATACCTAAATTCAACTACTTCTAACACACTGTACTCACTCAACAAAATTTGGCATTAGAAGTTTTTATTTTAATTTTTCTACTTTTAAAATATCTCAACTAAAATATATTTATATAAATGCATAAACTTTTAAAAATTTTATTTATTAAAAGCTTATTGCTTTTAATTTTCTTATTTGCTTCAATTACTATTTGACTTCTGTATGGATTAGAAATACAGTCAGCCACTGGTTAGCAAAAGTGAATTCTAGTGGTGTAGGTGATCGCCTTTTTTAATTCTGTAAACAATGGCACAAACCATAACAATAAAGTAAAAAACAATAAGACCT
>CAYJHN010000079.1:0-968 GCA_964369985.1 uncultured Desulfovibrionaceae bacterium
GTTGGCTTAACAGTATTTAGCGACGGTTCTTATGGCGTTTTAGAAAATCCTAGTGAGCTTTATACAAAGGCTGTGCACGAATTTTCAACACCGCAGCAAGTATATGCTTTTATTAATGCCAACTATGATGGCAATATTGATGTCGCACTTGACTTTTTATACAAAACTCTTGGCAACGATCTTTCCTCAGACATCAGCTCTGCGGATAAAACAAAATTAGAAAATGTTGGCACAAGCTTAGGCGAATTGCGTGCCTTCCAATCAGCACATGCTTTATGCGATAAGTTTATTGATAGGCTTTCAAATGTTCATGAAATTGATTCTTGTCCTTATAATAGTTTTGAATTATTAGGTAAAGTTTTAGATATGAGCAAGGAAGTGTATCTTTCTTCTTCAAGCATAGAAAGACTAGCTAAAGATTCAAAATTAGAAAATCCAGAACAAGAAGTCTTTTTCTTACAAGAGCTTCAAACAGCCTCAAGGCAGTTTTCGCCAACTTTGTTTGATAGCAATCAAGAAAGAACAAAGGTTTTAGATGCTATACAAGGTGCTGTTGATGCTGCTGTTGAAAGAGAAGACGAATGGCTTGCAAGCATGGAATAATTTTATACTAATAAAGTAATAGGAATATAATATGATAGAAAACGCTATTGCAGATTTTGCACATAGAATGGATATGCCAACTTTTTCGCTTAATGAAAATGGCTTAGCAACTCTTGAATTAGAAGACAGTTCATTTTTTACTTTTGAATTTGCAAATTCTGAATTAATGATGTATTTAGTTTTTCCTGCAAATCCACACGACAGTGAAGCAGCAGCAAAGGCTTTAGAACTAGCTCATTATAAATACAATCACCCAATCCCACTTTTTACTGGGCTTTTTCGTGATCATTATATGCTACTCACTCGTTTTGATGAAAAAGACGTAACCGCAGCTCAAATTGAAACGGCTTTTCAATTTCTGATGA
>CAYJHN010000079.1:978-8378 GCA_964369985.1 uncultured Desulfovibrionaceae bacterium
GCCACAACTAGAAAGGTAATATTAAGGTAATATTATGGAAAGAACAAATTTATTTAGCAACTCATTTGGCATTTCAGGCTTTTTACAGCCAATGCCAACTTCAAACTTCCCTACAGCAAAGCAATTAGCCTCAACAGCAACAAATGAAATTGCCGTTGTAGAACATTTTAATATTCAAGGTATGTCTTCTCTTTTTGAGAAAAACCTTGTCCCTGATGTGGGTGACGGCACTGCTTTACGTCCTGATGTATTCAACCGTAACCTCAATAATTTTGTACAAAAATTCAACGATTCTAAAGATCCTCAAATAAAAGACTTTGTTGATAATGTGTTAAAAAACGTAGCACAAAATAAAGATCTGCTCCATGCCTATACAAATCTTATGGTAGGTGGTTAGGATGAGTGAAATAAGTCAACAAGAATACTATTCCATGTCTTCTTTAGGCTATATGTTTATGCGTATGGGAAGAAATGAGCAGGCAGAAAAAACCTTTCTTGCCTTGCTTAAGCTTGTTGAAAGGCAAAAACATAGAAATTGGCTTTATAAAAATCTTGCTCTTATCTATATTCGCAAAAGAGAATATAGAGATGCACTTGAATTTATTAATAAAGCTATGCAAGAAAGCGAAATCAAATCAGAAGACGCCTTTTTGTATATCCTTAAAGCTGAGTCCTATTGGCAAACTTCACGCTTTTCTGAAGCAGAAGCATCAATCAAACAATACTTTAACTTTATATCAGAGTAAATATGAGTATATTAGTACAAGCTAAAAAAATCGTTAAGGCTTCTTCAGGAAAGAGTGACTTTGCCTTAGTTGGCTTAGTTGTAATGGTTATTGCATTGATGATCATGCCATTGCCAACTGCAATTGTTGATACTTTAATCGGTGTTAACATGGGTTTATCTTTCTTGATGCTTATGATGGCAATGTATGTTAAAACTGCACTTGACTTTTCTGCTTATCCAACCATGCTCTTATTTACCACTCTTTTCAGGGTTGGCCTTAATATTACAACAACAAGACTTATCCTCTTGCAGGCAGATGCTGGTCAAATTATCTTTATATTTGGTGAGTTTGCTCTTGGTGGTAACTTTGTTGTTGGTGCTGTTGTGTTTCTTATCCTAACCATTGTACAATTCCTTGTTATTTCAAAGGGTGCTGAGCGTGTGGCAGAAGTTGGTGCACGTTTTACACTTGATGCTATGCCTGGTAAGCAAATGTCTATTGATGCTGATATGCGTGCTGGCGTTATCGATCAGGACGAAGCGCAAATGCGTCGTGAAAGAGTGAGCCAAGAATCAAAGATGTATGGTGCTATGGATGGTGCGATGAAATTCGTTAAGGGTGACAGTATTGCTGGTATGGTTATTGCTGTTGTAAACATTGTTGGCGGTACTGTTATTGGTATCACACAAAATGGTATGACAGCTGGCGAAGCTTTGCAATTATACGGTATCCTAACTATTGGTGACGGACTTGTTTCACAAATTCCATCACTTATTATTGCTATTTCAGCTGGTATCTTGATTACACGTTCTGGCGATTCAAACGAAGATGTTGGTGCTCAAGTTGGTGGGCAATTCTTTGCACAACCAAAAGCAATTATGATGACAGGTGGCCTTGTTTTCTTATTTGGTTTGGTTCCTGGTTTTCCTAAGCCACAACTATTTGGTATTGCTGCAATTTTGATTGGATTTGGTTATGTTTTACAAACTTTGGCTAAAGTTCCAGAAGAAAAAGACACAGAAGGCGATTTGCAAAAAGCAATGGCTCCTACAGTGCAAAATAAGCAATCAAGCAAAGTAAAGCCAGGGCAAGACGAATTTTTGCCTACAGTGCCAATTATTCTTGATGTTTCAGAAGGGCTTAGCACAAGTTTAAACTATAATAATCTTAACGACGAATTAGCAAGTTTAAGACGTGTACTTTATTATGATTTGGGTGTTCCATTCCCAGGTATTAACCTTCGTGTAACGCCATCTGAAAGCCTTTCTTATATGCTTTATATCAACGAAGTGCCAATGTCTGGCGGTAGTTTAGAAAAGAATTGCCTTATTGTAAATGAAAGTATTGATAACTTGAAGATGTTAGGCGTAGAAGCACATGAAACAGATAAATTCTTACCAGATTTAGAAAGTATTTGGGTAGCTGAAAAGAACAGACCTATGCTTGAAAAAGCTGGCTTAAACTGTATGGATCATTCGCGTATCTTAGCTTATCATTTATCTTTAGTTTTATCTCGTCATGCCTCGCTCTTCCTTGGTATGCAAGAAACAAAATATCTCTTAGATAAAATGGAAGAAAAAGCGCCTGATTTAGTTCGTGAGGCTAGCCGTTTATTACCTGTTCAAAGAATTGCTGAAATATTCCAACGTCTTGTACAAGAACAAGTTTCTATTCGTGATTTGCGTTCTATTTTAGAAGCTCTTATTGAATGGGCTCAAAAAGAAAAAGACACTGTTATGCTTACTGAATATGTGAGATCTGGATTAAAAAGACAGATTTCTTATATGCATTCAAAAGGGCAAAATATGTTACCTGCATTCTTGCTTGATCCTGAATTAGAAGAAACTATCAGAAAAGCCATTAGGCAGACTTCTGCTGGTGCCTTCCTTGCTTTAGACAACAATGTAACAAAGGCTTTTTTAGCTGCTGTAACTGACGCTGCTGGTGATTACATGAAGCATGCGCAAAAACCTGTCCTTATGGCGAGCATGGATATTAGGCGTTATGTGAGAAAATTAATTGAAACCGAACATTACGACTTAGCAGTGCTCTCTTATCAAGAGCTTAGCTCAGAAATTACTGTACAACCACTTACTCGTATAAAGGTTTAATTATGGATAGCACCCTAGAACTTGCTGTGCGAGCTTTGTATCTTGTGTTAATGCTCTCTATGCCACCTATTGTTGTGGCTTCCTTAGTGGGCTTGGTTATTTCCTTGATTCAGGCTGTAACACAGTTGCAAGAGCAAACTCTTACTTTTGGTATTAAGCTTATTGCTGTTGCTGCTACTATCTTTATGATGGGCGGCTGGATTGGTGCTGAGCTTATTAGGTTTGGTTCTGATATTTTTGGTAGATTTTACCTTATTTAGTTTAAGAGAAAACTATGTTTGAAGATTTTGCAAGTAATCCTGAACATTTTCGCCATGCATTAGCAATTTTAATTGGCATGCCACGCCTATTTATTATTGTTATGCTTGCACCATTTTTGGGAACTGCCGTTGTAACGGGGCAGTTGCGTATGGTTTTGGTTACTGCTATGTATCTGATTTTGCATAATTATATATTTGAAACCTTGCCTGAAGTCTCTTCACTCGAACTTGCGATAAATCTTGATTTTACTTATATTGTGGTAAAAGAAATTGTTCTAGGTTTGCTTATTGGTTATCTTGGTGCTTTACTTTTTTGGGCTATACAAAGTGCTGGTTTCTTTATTGATAACCAGCGTGGTGCGTCCTCGGCTGAAGGTTCTGAAATTATTTCAGGTGATTCTATAAGCCCAACTGGTGGACTTTTCTTCCAAAGTGTAGTCTACCTTTTCTTTGCTGGCGGTGGTTTTCTCTCGTATTTGAGTGTAGTTTACATGTCTTACGAAGTTTTTCCTCCAGGACAACTTCTGCCAATAAAGATTACTATGTCAGTGGCTTTATTTTACGCAGCAAAACTTGGCTGGGTATTTTTGCATATGTTGCTACTTGCTTCGCCTATAGCTGTTGCTTGCTTACTTACAGATGTTTCTCTTGGTCTTATCAACAGATTTGCTTCGCAGCTTAACGTGTATGTGCTAGCAATGCCTATTAAAAGTGGACTTGCTTCGCTTTTACTTGTTTTTTATTTTGCTGTGTTTTTAGGGCTTATGCCAAACCTATATTCTGATATTAATGGCTTTGTCATTGATCTTGGAGGCTTGTTGAAGTAATGAGCGATGAAAAAACCGAACAGCCCTCGTCGAAAAAGCTTGCCGACGTAAGAAAGAAAGGCCAGGTAGCAAAGAGTCAAGAAATTCCATCTGCACTCACAACTATCTCAGTGGCTGTCTATTTGCTTGTTGCGTCGCAATCTATCTTTGCTGATGTTATAGCAATGGCAAATATACCGATAAATGCTATGAATCTGCCTTTTGACGAGGCATTAGCTATCTCATTTTTTGCAGTAATGGGTTATGTTGTTATCATAACCTTGCCTTTTGTTGCAATAACAATTATAACTTCATTAGTTGCTAACTTGGGGCAAGTTGGCGTCTTGATTTCTTTTCACACAATTATTCCAAAACTGAGTAATCTAAGCCCTTCTCAATGGTTTAAAAAAGTTTTTGCGATGAAAAATCTTATAGAACTTTTAAAAAACTTTTTGAAGGTATTTGTTGTTGGTTTTGTTGTATTAGCTGTGTTTCAAGAAATATTTCCTGTATTATTCCAGCTGCCTAATGGTAATGTAAATTCAATTTTACAAATTATTGGGGCATCTGTTGGTGATATGTTGATTAATGCATCATCAGCTTTTTGTATTATTGCTGCGGCAGATTATGTTTATCAAAGGTTCCAATTTACAAAACAAAACATGATGACGAAAGACGAAATCAAAAGAGAATACAAGGAAAGTGAAGGCGATCCACTCATTAAAGGCAAGCGTAAGCAAATTCAACAAGAAATGTTGCAACAAAATACGCTTGGTAACACTAGAAAAGCGAAGGTTCTTATTACAAATCCAACACACTTTGCTATTGCGATTGACTATGAAAAGGACAAAACACCTCTTCCATTAGTCCTAGCTAAGGGGCAAGACGCATTAGCTCAACGAATGATTCAAATTGCCAAAGAAGAGGGTATTCCTGTTATGAGGAATGTTGATTTGGCTCGTGCATTATACGAAACAGGTACTGAGAATGCCTACATTCCACAAGACCTTATAGCTCCAGTGGCTGAAGTATTAAGGTTTGTTCAAAATCTCAAATAATTAAAAAGGTTGCAGAAAATAGGCATGGAAATAAATAAAGTATTAAATGAAATTATAGAACTTATTGAAGATTTAGCTTGGGGTAGACCAGCTAATGAAGATAAGCTCTACACTCTTACACAAAGTAAAGATATACCAAAAGAATTAAATAAACTTGCGGAAGTTTTTGGTCTTATGCATGTTAAGGTTTCTGCAAGAGAATACCATAAAGATCAGCTTATTGAAACTTTACAAAGGCAAAATATTGTACTTGAAGAGGCAAGAAAACTTCTCTTAGAGCAAAAAATACATTTAGAAGCCGGAATAAAATCAGAATACAGCAAAAATACAATTATAGGTCAAGATGAAAACTTTAGAAAACAAGTTGACCTTGCTTTAACTATAGCTAAAAGACCTATTAATACCATGATATTAGGGCCTACTGGTGCTGGTAAGGAAGTGATTGCAAAAAATATTCACTACAATTCTAGCAGAAGAGATGCTCCTTTTATTGCTATTAACTGTACTTCCATTCCTGAAGCTTTTTTTGAAAGTGAAATGTTTGGTATTGAAAAAAATATCGCTACAGGTGTAAGTGCTCGTAAAGGTGTTTTTGAAGAAGCAAGTGGAGGCACGCTCTTTTTAGACGAAATTGCTGATATGAGTCTTGTTAACCAAGCAAAATTATTGCGTGTTCTTGAAGAAAGAAAAGTAACAAGAGTAGGCAGTGTAAAAGAAATTGATGTAGACTTTGTTCTTATCAGCGCAAGTCATAAAAATTTCAAAAATCTTATAAAAGAAGGCAAATTTAGAGAAGATTTATACTATAGAATTAATGTAGCTGAAATTGTTTTGCCTGCTCTACAAGAACGTAAAAGCGATATTTTAATTCTTGCAAATTACTTTTTAGCAAGACATGCAAAAAATATGATGCGTCCTAATATGCGACTTTCTGAATTAGTTCAAAAAGCATTACAGCTTTATGAATGGCCAGGAAATGTACGTGAGCTCAATAACGAAATGGAAAGACTTGCTGCATTAGCTCTTAAGCAAGTAGTTGAATTTACAGAATTATCATCAAAAATTCGTGAAAGTGTTTCAAAAGAAATTGAAGAGTTTATTGTTGAAAGCCCTCTTGAGGCTGTTGATGCAAATTCTCAAAATGAGGGTTCACTTTCTGCCTTGCCAGTAAATCTTGAAGATGCTGAAAGGCTTATTATCCAACATGTTTTAGAGACTTGTCCAAATAAAACAAAAGCTGCTGAAAAACTTGGTATTACTAGAGAAGGCTTGAGTAAGAAATTTTTGCGTTTAAACTTGAATGATAATAATTAGAAAAATGGTATTGCTATTTTGTTATTTAAATTGTTATAATAATAATATAGATTTTGATTATATTTTTGCTTAGTTGAAGTGCTTCCTATTAATAAATAGTAAAAAGGCTAAATAATGAAATTAAGTCATAAGCTTATCACCTTGCTTGTTGCCACTAGTATTGTTGTGGTGACTCCTGTATTGCTTATTACATATAAAAATGTAAGTGATAACGCTTTGTTAAATGAAAAAGAACAATTTACAACTATTCTTAATTTAGAATTTGAAATTATTAATAATGCCTATTTAGTTCACATGAATAGCAAGGTTGAAGATGTTTTAGCATTAAAACGCAGTCTTACCGAACAAACTAAGGCAACTGTTGGAAATATCAATTCTTTTTTACAAAATGAACTCATTTCACCTATTGAAAGCGTGTTCTTTATTGATAGTCTTAATGCAAGAACAAGTGAAAATGGTATAACTACCTATGTTGCATACCAAAGCCAAAATGTGTATCCTCCAATTTTAAAGCGATTACTTCAAAGTAATATAAAAGATATAAAGGGTAGAACGCTTAAAGATTTGCTTGATGCAAAAAATGTTTCAAATTATGGTGAATTTGCTACTTTTAAGTATGAATTTAATGACTATGAAGACGAAGTTCTCTTTTATTTTACGCCATTAAAAAACAATAGCTTACTCGATTCAGCTGTTATTTTAAGCTATGTTTCTTTAATAAAATATAAAGATATTGAAAGACAAACCACCATAGATATTATAAAGCAAGTCCAAGCTCGTTTTGACAAACTTTCTTTATATAATGCTGCCTTTATAGCATTAATTAACAAACAAGGACAATTACTTGCTATTAAAGGCGACGCAAAAAAAGTTGAAGAAGAAATAATTGGCATAAAACCAGCTATAGAACACGCAAAGCAAAGTGGCTATATAGCTGAAACTATTGATATGCCAAATAAAGGTGAATATCTTGTTCAGTCTGGTTATTTGAAGGCTTTAGGCTGGTCGCTTGTTTCAGCAGCGCCTTTTACTGCCTTGCAATACGAAACAAAGCTTTTAGTGCAAAACTTATTAATTTACTGTATTGCTGCTATTTCAATTGCTATATTAGTCTGTCTTCTTG
>CAYJHN010000080.1:0-8273 GCA_964369985.1 uncultured Desulfovibrionaceae bacterium
CTCTTGCATGATGATATTTTCTGTTCTTTCGTTTAATGCAATAATAGTTGGTTGAATTTCAAGGCTTTGCATCCAATGATCAAAGTCCTTTGTTTCTTCAAGCACAATGTTCCAAGCCTTATCCGCTTCTAACTTTCTTTGTGCCATATTTTCTTCAACAACTTCTTTTAAGTCATCAATATCATATAGATAGACATTGTCTAATGTGTTAACATCAGGATCAATATCTCTTGGCATTGCAATATCAATAAAGAACATAGCCTTATTTCTGCGAACTTTCATAATTGGCTTAATATCTTCTGCATTCAATATTGCATGCGAGGCACCTGTAGAAGAAATAATGATGTCAACCTTTGCAAGATATTCTTTTATTTCATCAAATGGAATTGGTATACCATCAAATTTTGAAGCGAGTTCTCTCGCATTTTCATAGGTTCTGTTTGCTACATAAATATTTTCTAAGCCAACTTGTTGTAAGTGTAGGGCTGCAAGCTCGGCCATTTCGCCAGCACCAATAATAAGTGCAGAATGCTCTTGCATATTGTCAAAAATTCTTTTTGCAAGCTCTACAGCGGCATAAGAAATAGACACAGCAGAAGAAGCAAGAGCTGTTTCTGTGCGCACTCTTTTTGCAACAGAAAAGGCTTTGTGTAAAAGACGAGTGGTAATACTGCCTACATTTTTAGCGGATACACATTGCTTATACGACTTTTTTAATTGCCCTAATATTTGCGGTTCGCCAAGCACTAAGGAATCTAGAGAAGAGGCAACAGCAAAAAGATGCTCTATAGCTTTTTCATTAATGTGTACAAAAAGATGTGAAGTTAAGTCTTCTGGATCTTGATCTTTGATTTCTGCCCATCTTTTGATAAGTGAGTCTTTTTCTTCAATATTTTTTGTAAGAGCGAGAAGTTCAACTCTATTACAGGTTGAAATTAAAAAGAGTTCTGAACAAATGTCGTTAAAGTGCTCTTCACGTAGGCAAAAAGTTTCAGCACAATAAGGTGCAAGAGAGTACCTTTCTCTTACTTCTACAGTAGCTGTATTATGGTTCATTCCAATTAATATGAGATGTTTTTGTTCAGACATAATATACTTTAAAATTTATGATGTGTTTCAAAAAAGATGTTGACGCCAAAGAGTGAGAAAAGAGATAAAAAGCAAATTAAAATAAGCATTAAAGCTGGTTTCTTTCCTCTATAACCAAGCACTAAACGAGAGTGGAATAAAAAGGCGAGCATAAGCCAAATAAGAAGCGATAAAATTTCCTTTATGTCTGCCGAAAAAACTTGTCCCCATGTAGAAGATGCCCATATAAAGCCAAAAAGTAAGCCAATGGAGTAAAAAGGAAATATAATTAATGTTGAAAAGTAATTTATTTTATCGAGTGATTCAAGCGAAGGGCAATGCTTGAGTAGTAAAGATTTTTGTTTCTTTGTTTTCATTGCTCTTTCTTGAAGTAAGAATAAAAGGCCTGCAACAGTAGCTATAACTAAAAGAGCAAGAGAGAGGAAGAAAGAAAAAACATGTATAAATAAAATGGACGATTGAAAAGGTGTCATCATCATTATTTCTGTTTTTCTAGCTAGCATAGCTGTGTGAACAAGCAAGAAAAGTAATGGCGATGTCAGCAAGAAAAGCAGTGGGTTTTTCAGTTTGAACCACGAAAGTAGGGCAATAAAGCTTACACCCCAAGCAAAAGTAAAGAGATAAACTTCACGCGTGAGCAATAAATTTTCTGAAAAAAAAGCGGGTATAAAGGTGGAGGTAAGTGCTGATAACAAGAAATAAGCGAGTAAAGATGATATCTTCGCAGAAGTGCTAAAGATTTGCTTTCTTCCCAAAAACCACAACAATAAAGATATGCAGGCTATGGCATAGGCAAGCAAGGCTATAATGAGGAGTATAAGCATAAAATACCTTTTTGTTTTATTGTTTTTTTACAATTCAATACAGTTTAATGTTTCTTTTACGATTTTTTGCACTTCTTTTGAAAAGCAAGATTGTATACATTTTTCGACTTTTTCAACATTTTCCTTGCTTTTATTTGAAAAGAAATTGATGAAATCATCTTTATATGGTTCTGTGACAAAGGTTCTAAATATTTTTGTGTTTTCCTTGCTATCAAGAGAAAGTTTGAGAATTTGTGGGCGTAGTCTGCCTAAAAAGTCGCAAAGCTCGACATATGAATCTTGAATAAAGTTTTCTAAATCGGCTTTTAAGGCTTTTGTCAAAGCTGGGCTTTGGCCATTTGTTGACAAGGTAAGAAGTAAATCCCCTCTTTGAATAAGTGCAGGCAAACTAAAATGCCCCTCGTGCGGATTTGTGATAACATTACAGAAGATACTTCTTTTTTTGCATTCTTGTACATAGTAAGAATTTAATTCTTGATTGTTACTTGCTATAAAAACAAGGTTGTACTTTTTTAAGGCATCAATATTAAATTCTTCTTGAAAATAAGCAATATACTTACTTTCTTTATAGCTAAAGTCTTCAAAAGCAAGGGCAATGTCATACACATCTATACTTTCAACACCTTGTAAAAGCAAGGTGTCTATCTTTCTAAGTCCTACTTCACCAGCACCAATAACAAGTGCTTTTATCTGCTTAGAGTCAATAAGTATAGGATAGTAAGTCATTTAGATGTCAACTTTTACTATTTCGTTTTTATCAAAGTAAACATATGAAGTGTAGCCAAATTTCTTTATATAAAATTCTAATTGATCAAAATAAGCACAAATTGTGTTTACGCAATGCCCATCAGAAGCTAAAGTAATTGGCAATTCAAGCTCAGAAGCGATTTGCATAATTTCTTCGCAAGGATACATTTCTTTGCATGGTTTTCTAAGACCAGCTGTTGAAACTTCCATTGCTATATTATTTGCTTTTGCAAGTTCAAGAGTTTCGCGAATTAATTGCATATTTTTTTCTTCAGCACGCCATTTCTTAAAGTCATCAATAGCAAAAATCTTGATAAGATCAGGATGAGCAATAGTATTGAAGAGTCTGCTTTCAATCATTTTTTGCATTGTCTTGTAATAAGATTCAAAGAAAATGCATTTTTGTGAATAAGAAAGGTGCTCCCAGTCTTTTGCTTGTGCGTCAAAGCCCCAAGTTCCAAGAAAGTGAATACCACCAATAATATAATCAAAGTCGTATGATTTTACTGTTTGTTCTACAAATTCTCTTTGGCTTTCAATCCAGTCGATTTCCATTCCAAAAAGAACTTTAACTTCATTTTGGCTTTTTTGTAATTCTTTTATTTCTGCTACATAGTTTGGAAGATTTGCTTTTAATTTTTCACGGTATTCGCTAGGGTAGTCATAACCATATGGACGAGGGGAATGTTCGGAAAAGCCATGTACTTTTAATCCTAGCTCTTTGCCTTTTTCAAACATTTCTTTGACAGTGCTTTGACCATGAGCGTTATCGGTATGTGTGTGTATATCTGTAGTAAGCATTTGTTAACCTTTAATTTTTTCAACATATTCTTTCAATTTGTCAAAAGTTTCATTACTGATGACATGTTCTATCTTGCAGGCATCTTCTTGCGCAACTTCAAGTGAAATACCTAAGGAGACGAGGGTTTCAACTAAAACAGTATGTCTTTGATAAATATAGATAGCTTCTTTTTTTCCAAGTTCAGTAAGGCGAATAAAGCCACCTTCTATTATGTCTATATAGCCAGAATTTTTTAATTTTTTCATAGCAATACTGATACTTGGCTTTGAAAAGCCTGTTTCTTTAACAATATCAATAGAGCGAACGTTGCCAAGTCTTTGTTCAAGAACAAATATAGTCTCTAGATAGTTTTCTGATGATTCTTTCATTATATACCCCGTCTATTTAGCGATTTTAACAAAAAGGTAAAAAGTATGCAAGATAAAAAAAGAGGAAATTAAGGCAATTGTCTGTGGATTTGCATTGATTTTAAAGCAAAGTCCTTTCATATTGTCTTTTCTTAATTTAATTAAATTTTTTTTAAATTTTTTTAAGAAAAAGCATTAAGTAAATTCTTATTAAAACAAGAAAATTGAAATAACTGATAGAGTATAGATATAATTTCTGTCGAAAAAAGCAGAAAAAGCTATTGATTTTTTCTTTACTGCATTGTATATAATTTGGAAAATATATGCTCTTTAATATAGAGACGATTTCGGGGGAAATTATGTCAAATATAAGAATAGCTTTTGTGCCTGTTGCTCGCACAAACTTTCACATGGAAACAGCAGAAAAGTATTTTGCTGATTCTGTAAAATTCATGGGCGAATTATCTTCATCTGTAGTTTGTCCTAAAAAATTACTTTCAGAGCCAAGCGAAGTAGCTGAGTTTTTGAAAGAAGAACAAAAAAATGGTGCTTTTGACCTAGTAGTATTTCAAAATAGCACATTCGTAGATAATACATTTGCTTTAGAAATCATTCAACACACTTCAGCTCCTGTTGTTTTATGGTGTGTAAGAGAACCAAAACCAGACGGTGGACGCTTAAAATTAAATTCAATGACTGGCGTATATTCAGCTGCAAATGCTTTTTGTGCTAATAACCGCACTTTTGAACTTTTATACGGCACACCTTTTGAAGAACATTTAAAAGAAGAATTACTCGTACACTTTAAAGCAGCTGGCCTTGTTAATGCGCTTAAAAACCTCAAACTTGGCATGATTGGTGTTATCCCTCCAGGATTCACAATTGCTGATGTTGACATTGTTTCATTGAAACGTGATATTGGTGTATCTATTGTTGCATCAGAGCTTCACCAATTAATCAACGAAGCTCGTGCTATTACAGACGATGAAGCAAAACAAAGCCTTGAAAACATTAAAAAACATATTGTTTCACTTGATATGAACGAAGAAGAAGCAATTAAATTTGGCAAATTTAACGCAGCATTAGAAAAATATGCAGCAAGAGAAAAAGTTGGTGCTATTGCAGCTCGTTGTTGGCCAGATGTTTTTGTTGAACTTGGCATTGCTCCATGTTTAGCTTATTCTGTTATGGCTGAAAAACTTCCTGTTGCTTGTGAAGTTGACGCACATGGTGCTGTTACTATGTTTATGCTTTCACATCTTGCAGAATCTCCTGCTTTCTTAGGCGATCCTGTGCATTTAGATGAAGAAAATGGAACACTTGCTTTCTGGCATTGCGGACATGGCGCTCCAAGCCTTGCTGATGAGCCAAAAATGGGCGTTCATCCTAACCGTAGATTAGCTCCTGTAATGCAATACACTGCAAAATCAGGTAGAGTGACTGTTGCACGTCTTGGTGTTCACCCACAATTCAAAGAATATCGCTTACTTGTTGCAAATGGCGACGCTATTTCAATGCCACAACTTTTTGAAGGAACTTCTGTTGCTGTTCGCATGGATATTGGTTCTGACAACTTTGTGAAAGAAACTTGTGAATCTGGGTGGGAATACCACTTTGCAGTTGTGTATGGTGATGTGAGTGCTGAAATGGTACGCACAGGCATTATGCTTGGCATCGAAGTAGAAGAAATGTAGTAAATAGCACTTGCTTTAAAGTGGCTTTAGAAGTGACTTTAAAGTTTATGTTTAGGGCAAGTGCTCAATAAATAATTTTAAGGAATTATTTCCATGGCAGAAAGCAAAACACTTGTTGTCGCTCAATCAGGCGGACCAACACCGGTTTTTAATGCATCGCTTGCAGGCATTATCGCACAAGCTCAAGAAGACGGCTTTACGCGAATCTTAGGCCTAATACATGGTTTAGAGGGTGCAATCAATAACGAATATGTTGATTTGACACATTTAAATGCAAAAGAGCTAGAAATACTTGAAAAAACTCCTTCTGCTGCACTTGGTGGTTCACGCTTTCCATTTTGGAAGGACGAGGACTACAAACCAGTTTTAGAATTTTTTGCAAGAGAAAAGGTAGATGTCTTTTTATTCTTAGGCGGTAATGGTTCAATGGGCACTTGCCATACCATGTTGCGTTTACGTCAGATGTCAAAAGAATTAAAGCAAGACTTTATTATAAATGGCGTTCCAAAAACTGTAGACAATGATCTTTACGGTATGGAATACGCACCTGGTTATCTTTCCGCTTCGCGATATGTTGCATTAGCTACAAAATCACAATCATACGACTTAAAGTCAATGCGACGTTTTGAGCAAGTGCGTGTATTGGAAACAATGGGCAGATCAGTTGGCTGGCTTGCTGCTGCTTCTATTTTAGCAAAACAAGAAGAAAGCGATGGCCCACACTTAGTCTATATTCCAGAAGTTCAAGTTGATTTAGACGATTTTCTTGAAAGAGTGAAAAAGTGCCACGCAAAATACGGTTATTGTGTAGTAGTTGTTGGCGAAGGCATGAAGGATATTCATGGCAATCCAATAGGTTATGAACAGTTCAAAAAAGACGATGGTTCGGGTAATGCTTACCGTCCTATCTTTATTGATGCAGCAAAATTTATGGCTGATTTAGTCAAAGAAAAACTTGGCTTTACATCAAGAGCACAAAATTTAGGCATGGTGCAAAGAGCCTTTGCTGAAACTGCTTCTGTAAAAGACAGAGAGCTAGCTGTTAAAGCAGGCAAGGCTGCTGTTGAAGCTTCGGTTAAGGGTATTTCAGGCAGAATGTTGTGGGCAGAAGGTTCACTTCCGCTTGAAGTTGTTGCTTCTGGCGAACAGCATTTGCCAGCTGCTTACTATGATACTGAAAATTGCGTGCCATCACAGGCTTTTATTGAATGGCTTTCTCCACTCGTTGGCGAAATTCCAGAATACAAATCTTTATTTTAAAAGGCTCTAGGGTATAAGAATGTTCTTATACCCAGAGCCTTAATTTTTTTATGAGGTAAAACTATGTCAAATCCTTTTGTTCCAGAACGTTTAGCACATATTAGGGGCTTAGCACTAGTTCAGAAAAACGAAAATTCTGCTGTTTTTGTATGCTCAGAAGGCGAAATCACAGTAACAGCTTTTGCTCCTTCTGTTTTTCGTGTAACTATGGGAGACCGTTCTTTGCCAGAATATCCAATTATGATAGCAAAAGAACAAAACGTAGCTCTTACAGTAGAAGAAAAAGAAGATTCTTTTGTGTGTAAGGCTTTTGACTGTGAATTTATTCTTGGAAAAGAAGATATCACAATGTCAATGAAGCAACACAAAAACGAAATCCTTCCTGTAACAGAAGATCAGCACTTTGTGCGTCGTCACCGTTTACCGGCATTAGCAAAAACAGATCATGGTTGGTTTGTTTCACTTGCATTGCCATTTGATGTTGCAGTATATGGTGGTGGTGAACGCTATGGCACATTAAACCGTCGTGGTGATTTGTTCAAAATGTGGAACGAAGACGCTCTTGGCGTAAACTCAGACTGGTGCTACAAAAACGTACCTTTCTTCTGGACATCTGCAAATTGGGGTGTTTTTGTAAATACACCTAGTTTGGTTCAATTTGGTGTTGGCTATAGCCAATGGTCAAACCAAAACTTCTGTATTGATTTACACGAAGAAAGAATGGATCTTTTCTTTATTTGTGCTGAAAACCCAGCTCATATGTTAGAACGTTATACTTTCTTAACAGGTAAAGCACCTAAAGTTCCTTTATGGTCACTTGGCTGCTGGCTTTCAAAAGCGTATTATAAAACACCTGAAGAAACTATGGCAGCTGCTAAAATCATGCGTGATAAGGGTGTTCCTTGTGATGTTATCACTCTTGATGGTAGAGCATGGCAAGACACTGACACACGTTATCTTTTTGAATGGTGCCCTAAACGTTACGACGATCCAAAAGCTTTTTGTGATGAATTAAAAGCATTAGATTATAAAATTTGCGTATGGGAATACCCTATTGTTTCAATACATAACCCACGCTTTAAAGAGCTTTCAGACAAAGGCTACTTCATGCGTGACGCAAATAACGAAACATATATCTTCAAATTTGACCCAACTCCATTTGGCGAAGTTTTGACTATGTTGCCTGATTCTGGCCTTATCGACTTCACAAACCCAGAAGCCTACCAATTCTGGAAAGATATGCACAAAGGCTTATTTGAAGTTGGTGTAGATTCAATGAAGGTTGACTTTGGCGAACAAGTAATGCCTGATATGTTTACAAAAGACGGCGATACAGGCACACGTGTACATAACGTAAACTCACTTTTATATAATCTTTGTGCTTACGAAGCTGCACAAGAATTTTATGGCGATCAAGCTTGTAACTGGGCGCGTTCTGGTTGGGCTGGTTCACAGCGTGCACCTATACACTGGGCAGGCGACACAGGCACATCATGGGGCGGATTAACTG
>CAYJHN010000081.1:0-8193 GCA_964369985.1 uncultured Desulfovibrionaceae bacterium
GTATGCACACAATTAAAGCTGTAATGATAGCAACTTTATCATAAAATTAGGATAGATATGAAAGTTCTTATAACTGGTGTTGCAGGCTTTATTGGTGCAACTTTAGCTAAAAAATTACTTGATAATGGACATGAAGTCATTGGTATCGACGTGATGAATGACTATTATCCTGTAAAATTAAAAGAAGATAGATTAAAACTACTCGACAACACAAAGTTCACCTTTATTTGTGAAGACATTGTCAACACAAAGGCTATAGAAGAAATTTTCAAAAAATATCGCCCTAGCCATGTTGTAAATCTTGGCGGACAAGCTGGTGTAAGATACAGTATTACAAACCCTTATGAATATATTCAGGCAAATCTTGTAGGTTTTGGTAATATTTTAGAATCTTCAAGACAATACGATGTAGAAAACCTACTCTACGCTTCCTCTTCTTCTGTATATGGCTTGAATAGTTCACTTCCTTACAGACAAGACGACAGCACAATGCATCCAGTTTCACTTTATGCAGCAACAAAAAAATCCAATGAATTGATGGCACATTCCTATTCGCATTTATATAATTTGCCAACAACAGGACTTCGATTCTTTACAGTATATGGCCCTTGGGGCAGGCCTGATATGTCGCCTTATCTTTTTGCTTCTGCTATTTTAGAGGACAGACCTATCAAAGTTTTCAACTACGGAAAAATGCAAAGAGATTTCACATATATAGATGACATTGTTCACTCTGTATACCTACTTTTACAAAAACCAGCTAGCCCTGATCCAAATTGGGATAGTGCAAATCCAAATCCATCAAGCTCAAGTGCCCCTTACCGAGTATTTAATATCGGCAATAGCCAAACTATTGAACTTATGGACTTTATTAAAAGCATTGAAAAAGCAATAGGCAAAGAAGCTATAAAAGACTTTATGCCAATGCAGGCTGGCGACGTTCTCGCAACATCTGCTGAAACCTCTGCATTAATTGACTATATTGGCTTTAAACCATCTACAAAGCTAGACGATGGCATAGCAAAATTTGTTGAATGGCATAAATCCTATTATTGTGCTTAGTTTCTAAAATTCGCTAGGAGCAAGAATGATTATTTCTGTAATAATTCCTACCTTTGGGCAATGGGAACTCACAAAACAATGTCTTCTAAGTCTCAAACAACACACACAATTTCCCATTGAAGTTATCTTAGTAAACAATGCTGTAAATGTTCTTTTAGACGATGAAACACATCATGAAGCCCCTCTTTTAGGGAATACACTTTTTGGCGATAACTTTGTCTATCTTCCGCAGGAGCAAAACACAAATTTTGCTGGTGCTTGCAATATTGGTGCGAGAAAAGCCCGCACTAACTTACTCTTTTTTCTCAATAACGACACAGGCTTAACAGAAAATTGGCTCTTGCCATTACTTGAAGATTTTTCAAAGGGCAGTGCACACAAAATGCTTGCCCCTCTTTTACTCTTTCCGCCTGATGATAAAGGGCTTGCTACAATTCAGCATATTGGTGTGTATTACACAGGCAGACAGGTTGGGCATATATATTCTGGCTTTCCTGAAAAACATCGCATAACCAAGAGAAAACGCTCACAAAATTGTATTACAGCAGCAGCCTTTCTTATCACAAAAGAAGATTTTCTTGCACTTGATGCCTTTGATGAAAACTTTAAAAACGGCTTTGAAGATGTTGATTTTTGTGCTCGTTTTAATAAAGCATATAAAAACAATATGGATATTGCTGTTTTACCGCAATCAAAAATTTATCACTACTGTTCTATGAGTCAGGGCAGAAGTGATAATGAAGTACAAAACTCTAACTTACTGTATTCAAAGCATAATAATCTACTTTTTACACCTAATTATCACACTCTTTTAGAAGAAGATGGCTATGAACTTAAAGTGGATTTTTTGCTTGATTTAACTCCAGATTTAAACCAAAGGCATAAAGACAGCCTTATTCCAATTTTACAAAGAAATGATAAAGACGAAATTATAAAAAATCTTATCAAAGAACCATTTTGGGAAGAAGGTTTTTGGGCATTAATGCAACACGAGGCAGTAAGCCTAGACGATAAACTTGCCCTAGCTAAAACTCAAATGGAAAGAAATCCAAGCCAACAATTAATTCTTTCTTGTATTGAATTTTATGCTAATGCCGATTGTGTATCACCTGAAATGATTGGTTTAATTGAATTACTTGAAAAATCAACGCATGCAGAAAGTCATTATAAACTACTTTCTTCTTATAAAGGCATGTATCAATTCTATAGTGCCCATGTGTATAAGCAACTTGAAGAATTAGAGCAAAACTATACAACGCGAGTGCAAAAACAACTTGCTGATTTTACGCAAAAAATTGCAAGCCTCAAAGCATGCATACAAAATTCAGTAAAAGTCTAGCATTTCAACTTATTCTTTTGATAAGGGGACACCATGCTTTTATGAACAAAAGACAAGGTTTCCCCTACCTTATTCTAATTCGTTTCGCTCGCTAAAGCTTTTGTTCGCGTGCTCACTTTTTTACTATGTTTTCAACGCTCCCCTTCCTTCCAAAAACTTTTTAATTTCACCGCATCAAAACAAACTTTAAGCTAAATATTGTTTAGCGGAGGATTAATGCTTTAAAAAGAACAAACTGAAATAAAGATTTTACTCATTTTACAGTACAAAAAAAAGCCACTCTGAAAGTGGCTTTTTTATTTCATATTTTGTTATAACTCAGTAATTTATATACCTAATGTATTGTAACCACAGTCAACAAAGATTGTTTCACCTGTAATTGCACGTGATAAATCAGAAGCAAGGAAAGCAGCTGTGCCACCAACTTCTTCGATAGTTACATTGCGTCTAAGTGGAGCTTGTGACTCGATTCTATCTAAGATAACTCTAAAGTCAGAAATACCTGACGCAGCTAATGTTTTAATCGGGCCAGCTGAAATAGCATTTATTCTATGGCCATTTCTGCCAAGTTCATTTGCTAAGTAAAGCACTGAAGCTTCTAAAGCAGCTTTTGCAACACCCATCATATTATAATTAGTAATATATTTTTGAGCACCGTAGTAAGTCATTGTCATAATAGAAGAATTTGGATTTAGCATATCTTCAAAAGCTTTACATAAAGCAACTAAAGAATAAGCAGAAATATCCATAGCTGTTCTAAAACCTTCTCTTGATGTGTCCATATAGCGGTTATGTAAATCATCTTTATGGGCAAAAGCAATAGAATGTACAATAATATCAACATTATCCCAATTTGCTTTCACATCGTTCACAGCTTGTGCTATTTGTTCATCAGATGTAACATCACATTGAAAAGTAAATTTTGAGCCAAGTTCTTGTGCAATAGGTTCAACACGCTTTTTAATTGCATCACCAGGATAGCTTAACGCAATTTCACAACCTTGCGCTAAAAATTCTTTTGCAACACCATACGCAATGCTTTTTTGATTAGCAACACCAAAAATTAAGGCTTTTTTCCCTTTTAAAAGCATACTCGTCCCTTCCTAATATTCCCGCAAAAGCGGTTTTATTGTTATATAACTTATTTTATTTTAGCCACTTTTATTTTAAGTATATCGCACTATATTTACAATAAAAATAAACTCGTATTAAATTATCTTATTTATTTAACATCAATAAAAACTATAGTGAAACACGATGTCATTGTCAAGACTTAGACATTTTTTCACATATTGCAATTTTGTAAAAAATTACTTCAAATTTAAACCAGTTAATTTAGTAAAAGCTTCTAAATATTTTGCAGAAGTAGTTTCTGAAATTTCTTGTGGAAGCTTAGGAGCTGGTGCTGTTTTGTTCCAATCTTGAGTTTCAAGCCAGTCGCGTAAAAATTGCTTGTCAAATGAAGCTTGACCTTGCCCTTCTTTATAAGAATTTTTAGACCAAAAACGTGAAGAATCAGGAGTTAAAACTTCATCAATTACAATAAGTTCGCCATCAACTAAACCAAATTCAAACTTAGTATCAGCAATGATAATGCCTTTTTGCGCAGCATAATCTCTGCCGCGTGAATACATTTCTAAGCAAATACGCTCAACTTTATCAGCAAGTTCTTTACCAAGAAGTTTTTGAGCTTGTTCTACTGTGATATTTTCGTCGTGCTCGCCTAATTCAGCCTTTGTTGAAGGTGTGAATAAAGGTTTTTCAAGTTTTGCACTTTCTTGTAAGTTTTCTGGTAATGTATAGCCGCAAACCATGCCAGTTTTTTGATAGTCTTTCCAGCCAGAACCAGTGATATAGCCTCTTACGATACATTCAATAGGAAGAGGTTTTGCTTTTTTTACTAAAACAGCTCTA
The DNA here is from genome assembly GCA_964369985.1 of uncultured Desulfovibrionaceae bacterium. Lineage (GTDB taxonomy): Bacteria > Desulfobacterota > Desulfovibrionia > Desulfovibrionales > Desulfovibrionaceae > CAYJAZ01. The sequence continues at coordinate 4,316 of CAYJHN010000081.1, forward strand.
CCGTCTAATTCTTTATATTTTTGTAAATCCGCAGGAAATTGTGAAAAATCAGAAATTTTAATGTGGTTAGGAATAATGTCTTTAAACATTTCAAACCAAAATAAAGTAATTTGATTAAGGATTTTACCTTTATCAGCTATTGGCTCATCTAAAATAACGTCAAAAGCAGACATTCTATCAGTTGTAATGATAAGAAGAGTTTCATTGTCTATTTCGTAAATATCTCTTACTTTACCACGAGAAAGAAGTTTATATTCTTTTATTTCAGTTGTTTGTACAGCCATCGGACTAATCTCCTGCATTTACTTTGCTTTTACAAAGTCTTGTTTTACATTTATTACACGCTTATTCTGTGTTTTTTTATGCACGAACTATAGTCTTTTTTTATGCTGAGGGCAAGCAAATAAATGTCAATTAAAAAAAAATTTTAATCCTATAAAATTACAAGGTCACGAGTGTTTCAATAGGAGAAAGGCGGAAAAGTGAAGAAAAAAAGACTTGAATAATTTAAATCTTAAGATTATTATCATTAAATCAGATTATCCTATAAAGAGAAAAATTATGACTATTACTGCAAATAAGCCTAAAAAAGCTCTTGTTCTTGGTGGAAAAACAGGCCTACTAGGACAAGAAATTGTGAAAACATTAGAGCATTCACAAGAAGATTATGAAGTGCTTTCACTAGGCAGAAGCGATTTTGATATATTTAATGAAAAACTTCTTTCAAAATTTATTGAGAAAGAACAAGTAGATATTATTTTTAATACAGTAGCTTACACTCAAGTTGACCTAGCTGAAGACAATGAGCAAGAGGCTTATAAAGTAAATGCTGATTTTCCCAAAATGCTAGGAAAAATACTTCTTGGCTCAAATACAAGCTTAGTTCATTATTCAACTGACTTTGTTTTTGATGGCAAAAGTCAAATCCCTTATACAGAAGAAGACAAAACAAATCCTTTAAGCGTGTATGGTGCTTCAAAACTTGCTGGTGAGCACGCTTTACAAGAATTATCATTAAAACAATGTCTTATAATTAGAACCTCTTGGCTTTTTGGCCCTGGTAGAAAAAATTTCATTTCTACTATGCTTAATTTAGCAAAAGATCGTAATGAAATAAAAGTAGTTTACGATCAAGTTGGTTCACCATCATATACTTTAGGACTTGCACCAAATTCACTTGCTCTTTTAAACGCAGGTGGCGAAGGAATTTACCATCTCAGTAATTCTGGCATTGCTTCATGGAGTGAATTTGCACAAGAAGCTTTCCAAATAGCCGGTCTTACAACACAAGTTATTCCAATTCCATCTTCTGAATACCCACAAAAAGCACACAGACCAGCTTATTCTGTTTTATCACACAATAAATTTACACAATTTACTGGTATAAATCCTCGTCCTTGGAGCCAAGCTTTAAGAGACTATATTTATTCAGATCAATTTTAATCCTTATAAATCAAATCATTATATCAATTGAAGCCTTTAGAAATAAAGGCTTTTTTTTATCTTGAATATTATATTGTTTAACTATACACTCACTTTTTTATGAATTTTTTAGTTTAGAGGTTTTTGATGTTTTCTTTTGTCACCCAGCTTTGTCTTCTCCTTAAAGAAACTTTTTTTGACGCACTCCTTGTCGCAAAAAAAATATTTAAAGTTATCATTCCAATTATTATCTTAGTAAAAGTGCTTACAGAGATTAATATTATACAATATATTTCAATGCCTTTTGAGCCATTAATGTATTTATTTGGCTTGCCTGCTGAATACGCTATTGCCTTTATTGCTGGCGTTTTAGTAAGCTTGTCTGGTGGAATCGTTGCTGTTGTTGCTCTTATTCCAGAACTTGGTGTGCCAACTGTTGCACAGGCATCTACCTTTGCTCTTGTTACCCTTATCGCACACTCATTGATAATGGAGTGTAAAATCACACAGCAATGTGGTCTTTCTTTCTGGGGACAAGCAATTATACGCTTTGTTATTGCTTGCTTTGCTGGTGCTGGACTTCATTTATTTTATGCACTTACAGGTTTTCAGCAAGAACCAGCAACTATCTTGCTTACTGTGCAAAGCAACCCAAGCCTTGCATCATGGGCATTAGGTGAACTTAGCAATTTACTAAGAATAGCCTCGCTTATTTGGCTTGTGCTCTTTATTCACGCTGGCCTCAAAAAAATTCATGTCACAGATTATTTAGAAAAAGCCCTCACTCCTTTTCTTAAAATATTTGGTATTTCAAGTGCAGCTGCAAGCACTGTTATCATTGGCTTTTTAGCTGGTATACTCTACGGTAGCGGCTTATTAATAAAAGAAGCGCAAAGCGATAAACTTTCTCGAAAGGATCTTTTCTTAGCAACAACACTTATGGGCGTTGCTCACGCTATTGTTGAAGACACTATTCTTATGCTTTTAATCGGCGCTTCACTTTGGGTAACATTAGGAGCAAGATTGCTTGTTCTTCTTATTGCAGGTGTTATCATAAGATACTTATATTACAGATTTTATGAAAAAAACTACAAAAATCCTCTTCCAAGTGAATAAGATATTTTTACCCAAAAATAAATAAAAACTTATCTCATTAACCACTTAAACTCTGGAAAAAAGAATGAAAATTTGGATTAATGCCTGTGAAGTTTCAGGAGATATGCAAGCTGGAATATTATTACAAGCTCTAAAAGAACATTATCCTCAATTGCAAGCTATAGGCATGGGAGGAACAAAACTTGAAGAAGCTGGACAAGAAAATATTTTTCATATCAACGCTTTATCACTTATGGGTATAAGTGAAATTTTTTCTGCTCTTCCGCGAATCTTTGCACTTTCAAAGGCAATCAAGCAAAGAATACTACTTGAAAAACCAGACTATCTTATATTAGTAGACAGTGCAGAATTCAACCTTCCTCTTGCAAAATTTGCAAAAAAACACAATATTCCAGTTTATTACTTTATTCCACCAAAAGTATGGGCTTGGCGTGAATATCGCATAAATACATTAAAAAAATATGTTGATAAAATATTATGCATACTTCCCTTTGAAGTTGATTATTACAAAAAGCACAATATGGACGTGCAATATATTCAAAATCCCCTAGTTGCTTTTTTAGAAAAATATAATGAAACTACTCTAGTAGAAAATGAAGATACTTTAAATATCGCACTTATGCCAGGAAGTAGAAAGAAAGAAGTTTCAAAACTACTCCCAATCTTTGCCCGTGCTACAGAAAAAATAGCAAGAAAACATCCAAATGCTGTATTCAATATCATTCAAGCACCTAATTTTACAGAAGAATATTTACAATCTTTTTGGAATGCTGTGCCAAATGCACCAAGGATAAATTATATCAAGTCGCAAGATAGGTATAGTTTTTTAAAAACTTGTCAATTTTGCATAGCTGCTTCTGGTACAGCCACCCTCGAGACTGCTCTACTTGGCATACCTACAATAATTTCTTATAAAGTTTCGTCTTTTTCTTACTTCATTGGCAGAACTTTCGTAAAATGCAAATACGCTGGTTTAGCAAATCTTATTTTAAACAAAGAACTTTTTCCTGAATATTTACAGGAAGATGCAACTGAAGAAAATATTTATAAAGCACTTGAAAAATGGTTAAATAATCCAAGTGAACTCGCACACATAAAAGAAGAATTAAAAATTTTAAAAAATATGATGACAAAGAAAGATTCAGATCTTGCGATTTTTTCAAAGAAATAAATTCTTTTGTTTGTCTCCGACGGCCAAAGGACTACCGCCCTTTGGAAACCCATACAGTGAGCGGTTAAGCGAAAGGCAGTGGGAAATTCTTTTTTTGTTATATTTCATTTTAATTTTTTTTGTTTGCGAAAAAGTTTTGCCTTTGGCAAATACTGTTTCGCTTTAAAAA
>CAYJHN010000082.1:0-2523 GCA_964369985.1 uncultured Desulfovibrionaceae bacterium
TCCTTTTTCTCCTAGAGTTTGCATTATCATAGTGAAAACATAAAATAAAAACATCACAACCATGCCTGTTGCAACACATAGGTAAACATTTTCAGACCATGTAATCAAAGCAAAAGCAAAAAAAGTAAAAGAAATCAATGAAAAAGCATAAGCAAGTTTTACTTGCAAGACTGTTTTTAACGCTTCAACATTAGATCCAGCAGTAACCAATTCATCAATAGCCTGATTTAGCTGAAGAATTGGCAAGTCTTGTAAATTCGCGTTAGAATTCACTACAAAGAGGTTTTCATAGCCTCTTTCAAAAGGTAAGGTATAATTATTATATTCTTCCACAATAAAGGCGTCAGGCGTATTTATTTGCACATCATACAATGTCCATATATTATCAACAACTTTTAGCTCCTTTGCTTTGATGATATTGATAATATCCTCGCTTGCTTCTTTTAATCTATAGGCTTGAATATTCTCGCCCTTGCCATCTTGGTAAAACTTTTCAATATTTATAACAAAGCCACTATCAGTAAACCAAACATTATTAATAAATTGCACAAAACCATCAGGTATTTTATAGCTTTTATTTTTTTCTGATTGATAAATTTCTGTTGCTTTTTGCGTACTTACATAAGAAACAAGCTGAGAGAAAACAAGTAAAAATGCTCCCCAAAAAACAGATATAATAAAAAATTGCTTAAGTAACATAAAGTTTGAAATACCATTAGCATTTAACGCAGTTAGCTCCTTACTTTTTGCCATAAAACATAATAGAATTATTGTGGCAAGAAAGAAAACAGCTGGCAATATCGTAGAAAAAACATTTGGTAAAAGATAGATAAAATACTGCACAACAAGGAAAAAGGAAGTTTCAGCTTCAACAAAGGTATCTAACTTTTCAAAAAGATCTGAAAGAATATAGATAGAAATACCAAATATTAAAACTATAGCTAAGAGCCTAAAATGTGAAAAGAAATTTGTTTTAAAAAGCATAGAATATCTCTGACTTGAGCGAAAAGCCTATAAAGTTTTTATATATTTACCCTTTTGAGCATGCCTTTGCATAATAATTTATACCAAATAAAGCAAGAAGGAAGAAGAAAAGATTTGGCAACCAAATCCCAAGATAGGGGTTTAATTGGCCTTTTTCACCAATACTTATTCCAACAGATAAAAAGCCGTAATACACCATAAAAATAAGTAATGCAACACCAAGCCCTTGTTGCTTCTTTATTCCCGAACACGCAGCCGCAATTGGAATAGCAAGAAGCCCAAGCACAAAGCAAGCAAAAGGAAAGACAATTCTTTTATGTCTTTCTATAAGAATTTTATAAGCCATTCTATTATTAGTGCCTATAAAGGAGACGTAATCAAGTGAAATCAGCTGATTGAAAGACATTTCTTTAGGAGCAACAGGGCCTAAATCTAAACCCTTAAACAAGACATTAAGCGGTAAAGTAACAATGTATTCTCTAAAGTTGAGCACGGTTGATTGTTTTTGCTCAGCAGAATAGATTTTACCATTTTTAAGCAAGAACAAAATTTGCCCATTATTTCTGTCTATATTGATATTTCCCTCTGGGGAGAGAATGGTTGTTTGTCTTTTTAGTTGATTGTTATCATTATCTTTTTGTTCGTCATTTGTTTGTAAAACTACATCTGTCATTAAGCCTGATAATGGATCAACATTTTTTGCATACAAAACAAAGCCAGGAATTTCTTTATTGAAAATACCAGGTTGCACAACAATTTTTGCCTTATTGCTTGCAACATCAAGTAAAGTATCTCTAAAGCCCATCATTCCCCATGAAATGCCATAAAGTGAAACCGCAAGCGTAGCACACATAACTAAGAAAGCAAGGCAAATAGGAGCAGGAATGATTTGATATAAAGAAATGCCAGCAGCTCTGACAGCTGTCATTTCTCTATCGTTTTCAAGTCGTAAATACACGATAAAAATAGCTATCATGCATGAAATTGGTGCTGCAAGCTGTACAAAGGTTGGTGTAAGATAAACAAAGAGTAAACCCGTTTCAGCAAGGCTCAGTTCCATGCCAAAAAGCATTTCACGCAATTGTAGAGCTCTGCCTATCAAGATAAGGCAAAGTATAACAAAAAGTGTTAATAGAAACACTTGGAGCATTTCAAAAAATATTTTTCTCTGGAGTATGCGCACTATCTTTTATTTCTCTTTATTTTGTTATTCTCTTTAGCAGCTTAACTTTCTTTAGACTGTATCTTTAGAATAATATCTTTAATTTTTCCAATTGTTTTAATGCTTTATTTAGTCACACGGACTATAGTGTTTATTGCTTAGGATCATTTTTCTTGGTATTCGGCATAGAATATGCGAGCCAAAGAATCTACTTCGAGAGGTGAAAGATTAAAGCGCGCACCTGCTTCATCACATAAAGTTGTGAAATCTTTTTCTTTACTTATTTTCATTTCATCTAAAACAAATTGCAATGCTTTTTGTACTAAGTATGAATGTTCCATATTTCAACCTTTTATAATGCAAGTTCAGCTTTTTCG
>CAYJHN010000082.1:2533-8184 GCA_964369985.1 uncultured Desulfovibrionaceae bacterium
CAGTGTTAACACCTTTATAGAAGGTGCGTTATTCTTCATTTCATCTTCAAAAGATTTTGTGTCCTGAACTAATATAGGAAAAGACTTGTAATGCATAGGTAAAACAGCTTTTGCCTGCACAAATTGAGCTGCCATTCGTGCTTGAATAGGATCCATTGTAAAAACATCACCAATAGGCAAACACGCCAAATCTATATTGTGAAATTCAGCTAATAGCTTCATATCAGAAAATAAAGCAGTGTCACCAGCATGGTACACAGTAAAACCAGAAGGAAATTTTACAACAAAGCCTGTTGCTAGGCCATACTCAGAAGTATGTAAAGCAGAACACATAGTGATTTTAACATTATTTTCTTCTACTGCTCCGCCAATGCCCCAGCCAACACTGTTAATAATCTGCTTATCTTTAAGGCCTAAACTATTGCAATGCAAAGCCAATTCATACACAGCTCCAAATTTTGCATTTGTTTCATTTGCAATTTCAACAGCTTGCCCTAAATGGTCGCCATGCGAATGTGTGACTAAGATAATATCAGGTTTTTCAAGTTTTCGCCAGTCACTTGTGCAAAGCGGATTTCCTTCGTAAAAAGGATCAATCCAAATAACTGTATTATTTTCTTTAATTCTTATATTTGCGTGGCCTTCAAAGTGTATAGTAGGCATAAGTAAAACCTTATAATTTTGCGTTTAATAGATAATGTTACAGAGAATCCAACAACAAGAAAGTACACGGCAACTTGCTTAGAGTCAAGAAAAGGATTATGAATAAAAAGCTAAGTGAGCAGAGAAAAAACTATAAAAGTTGTAAAACAGCCTATTTACGGCATTCGTGCACAAAGTGCTTAAAGCAGCTCTTTAAAGATTGAGCCTAAAGATTCTTTAATCACAAGTTTTGCTTTATTATCATAAGCGGTTGCAGATTTATTCACGAGAAATAAATTGTCTTTTTTAAAGTAATTAATCAGTCCAGCAGCTGGATACACAACAAGCGAAGTTCCACCAACAATAAGCATATCTGCATTTTTTATGTCCTCAATAGCATTTTCAACAACATTATCATCAAGCCCTTCTTCGTAGAGCACGACATCTGGTTTTATAAGCGATTGGCATTTTGAACAAAGAGGCAGATCTTCACAATTTGCAATATAATCTTTTGTGTAAAAACTGTGGCATTTCGTGCAATAGTTTCTGAGTATAGAACCGTGAAGTTCGTACACATTTTTTGAACCAGCTTCTTGATGTAAACCATCGATATTTTGAGTAATTATAGCTTTAAGTTTATTTTCTTTCTCTAGCTTTGCTAAAGCAAAATGGGTGACATTTGGTTTTGCATTTACAAGAATTTTGTCTTTATAAAATCGGTAAAATTCTTTTGTATGTTTATCAAAAAAAGTTCGTGAAAGCATGGTTTCAGGCGGATAGTCATACTTCATATTATAAAGGCCGTCTTGCGAACGAAAATCAGGAATACCACTTTCAGTTGAAACGCCGGCACCGCCAAAAAAAACAATGGAAGATGCATTTTCAACAGCCTCATAAAAGGGCTTATATTTGTCTAACATTATTCTAACTCCATTTCATTAATGACTAAGAGCATGAAGATTTTATTAAATACGCGATATTCTATATCTGCAAACTTTTGGAGTAGAGGCCCAAGCATCTATTCGAGAAGCAATGCACTGTTTTTTCATATAATGAGTGAAAACAGCTGCAAGGAAACCTTCTTCAAAAGTATTTTCATGATTATTTATTCTTGCTGCAATAGGTGAATCAAAGTCATAAGAGAGCACAAGTATTATTTTTTGACTATCTTCTTCGTAAGCTTCAATATAAAGTGAGGCTATTTTGTAATAAGAGAGTTTTTCCTTAAGCAAGGCTATGAAATCATTGAAAGAATATTCTGAAGTTAAAAATTCATCTGAAAATGATGTGCCCGCAATTTTTCCTGCTAAACGCAAAGTATCATTCATATCACCTTCGCCATAAGAAAGCGTGAGAGCTTCTTTTACAGAGAAGAAGAAGAGCTGAGGTAACATGTCGTTACAAATTTCATCATTTTCACTAGGAGTAAGACCACTAAATGTTTTGAAAGTTTCAGTTGAAATTTCAGAGTTTTCAGCTCTCATATTATTGGCTTGCAATGTGAAAAGCTCAGCAGGCATTGGTTTAGCATAATAATAACCTTGCACATTTTCACAACCAATTTCTCTTAAAATATCAATATGTTCTTGACTTTCCACACCTTCAGCAACAGTGTGAATATTTAAATCTTTTGCCATATTAATAATATTTTGCAATACTGTTTTAGCACGGCTTTTAAATTTATTATTTGTAAAGAAAGATCTGTCAATTTTTATCACGTCAACAGGAAGGTTTTTAAGAAGTCCAAGCGAAGAGTAGCCTGTACCAAAATCGTCCATTGAAAGCGTAAAGCCAGCTTGATGCAAGCTATGTAAAAGATGCTCTAACACTTCTTCATTATTATTCATTGTCGTTTCAGTGAGCTCAATTTCAAGAAAATGCTTTTCTACATCAAACTTATCGGCTAAAGCAGTCAAATCAGAAACAAAGTTTGAATTTGACAAGTGCAAACGTGAAAAGTTTACTGAAATTGTAGTAAGCGGTAAACCACGAGATTTCCACCCCTCTAAAAGCTCACAAGCCTTTTCAAACATATAGAAATCAAGCTTTGTAATAAAGCCATTTTTCTCAAATAAAGGAATAAATTCAGATGGATAAATAGTTTCACCACTTTCTTTAACGACCCAGCGCACCAAAGCTTCAGCACCAACAATACTTTCGTTTGCAAGTGAAAATTTTGGTTGTAAAAAGATGCTAAACTCTTGATTATAAAGAGCATCATCCATTTTTTCTTCAATTTCTTTGTTACGCAAATCAAGGTTTTTTAATTCTTCTGCATAGTCGTATACAGGTGAAATAGCGTGATTCTGTTTTGCTAAACTATGAGCATAATTTACTTTTTCATACATATCAGAAACATTTTTTTCATTTTCTGGAAGCATGTATCGCCCTATAGCAAAATGTAATTTATGTCCTGTTTTTCTCTCAACGCCCTCTCTAAATCTGTCATAAAGAGAATCATCAAGAGGAGAGAAAGTCATATCCTTTGAAACAGCCATAAGAAGAATAAAATAATCCGCCTGTAAACGTGATAAAAGATCTGTTTTTGGATTTATATATGACTTTAAAACTTCACCAACAGCAATAATCACCTTATCTGCTTCACTAAAGCCTAAGGTTTCGTTGATAAGGTTAAATTTATTAATATCAACAATAATAGAAATATATTGTAAATCTTCATTTCTTTCTAAACGTTCACGAGCATCTAATTTAAACTTTGTGAAGTTTGGCAAACCTGTAAGTTCGTCAATATAGGCAAGTCGCCATAGAGCTTTTTTGTTATTACTGAGTGATAAAGTAAGGTTAATCAAGAATAAAAAGAGCAATAAAGAAATAAGTCCAGCTGAAGTAAGTACTTCTAATTTATAGTCATCTATAAAGTTTTCTAATGCTGTTTGCTCTGGTCTGTTTATTGTGAGAGGAAGAAGAATCGAATCAATAGCACTTACAGAAAACTTATCAATAGCGCTATTAATAATAGAAAGTAAACGAGGGTCAGTTTTTTCGCTCAAAGCAAAATATAATGGCTGTAACTGATTTGACACAGAAATTATATGTAAATCTGAAAATTCATCTGACTGTAAAAGGTATGAAGCCTTATAAATATTTTGTAAAGTGTAATTCGCTTTATTTTGTGTAATAAAATCAAAGCAATTAATTGAACGTTGACAAGAAATTACTTCATTTTCAGGAAAGTTTATATCGAGATATCTGTCGATTTCTTTTGTAGCAAATGGAATAGCAAAAACATCTTCTTCTTCAAATGTGTTATTTTTACCTACAACAACCAATGGCATTTCTAAATAAGGTTTTGAAATAATACTCTTATCATGTAGATTATTAGAGTTATAGCCTAAAAAAACATCAGCTTCGCTATTTTCTAACATTTCTAGTGCTTGAGCATTATTTTGTGCATGTATAAGGGAATATTTTAGGTTTGCATGCCTAGCAACCATTTCCCAAATTTTAATATTAATACCACTTGCTTGCTTTGTTTTTAAATCGTAATTTGAAAAAGGTAAATTGTGGTTTGTATACACAACTTTTACCAAATTTTCACTTGCAATAAAATCTTTTTCGCTTTCGTCCAAATCGAAATTTTTATAAAACAAACCAGATGCTAACAATTTTTCTACAAGAGCAGGCTCTGCTTCTACAAGCTTTGCTTGGGCATCGTTAATAAGCTGCATTAATTCATTATTATTTTTTAAAGCTGCAATATAATATGGCTTTGGTGGCAAAACAGCAATAACCTTTTCTTGTGCTGTAAGCATATAACTATTTACTAAAATAGCATCAACTTCACTATCAAGTAAGGCTTCTTCTAAAACCGTATTAGAATCGTAGGTTTGCTCAATGTAAGAAAATTTTCTTTCTTTAATAAAATTTCTGAAATCATTATATTCTTGCAAATAGTTACGTAAGCCTATACGAATTCCGTTAAAGCTTGAATAATCATTAAAATAAAATTTATCGTTATTTACAAGCACACTCAAAGTAAGCTGATTCATACCAGAAGGTTCATTTGAGAAAATAAAGTCCTCTTCTTTCTTTTCAGTTTTTAGCAGAAAATTAACTAAATCAACTTTTTGTGTTTCTAGTGCGCTAGAAAGATTGTCATTATTAATATGCACATAGTCAAAAGAAAAATCGCCATATTTTTCAAGAGCTTGAAGATAAGCAAAACCAAGTGTATGTCCTCCACTATCTTCATCTAAAATATAACGCTCAGGTATATCATATACACCCATGCGTAAAATTCGCTTTTCAGCATTTTCAGCAAAAGAAAAAGAAGGAAGAAGCAAGGTAAGGAAAAAAACAACAAAGCAAATGCTATAATACAATTTTGCTGTGTTCAAAAAAGAAACATTTTTTTTAATATAAGTATTATTAATCATAATTTATTTTGTAGTAGTAATTACGTTTAGTTTTCTAAAAAAAATACAAGAAGAGAAGAAAACACCTAGCCGTAAGTGCTTGTTAAATATTATATAGCATAAATATGTAAAAGTCAACTTTAAGTTATATTTTTACTATTTACTTTTTCAATAAATCTCAGCTCGATAGCGAAGTATTTACTATAATAAATATTTCCTTGACAGAAAAAATATTATAACCTATCTTACTTGTAATAATAATTATTACTATTAGAGGTGGAGAAAATGAAATACGAATTTACGCCAGATTTAGTTACAGGAAATACAGTTATAGACTCCGAACACAAAGAATTAATTGCAGCTGTTGATAAAGTTATGCAAAATGTGTCTAATGGTAAAGGTAAAGAGCAACTAAATCCTACTCTCGACTTTTTAACTTCATACACTAAAAAGCACTTTGCACACGAAGAAGAATTACAAGCACAATCAAAATATCCTGCTATGTCAACACATAAAGTATGGCACACTACTTTCATGGACAAACTCAAAGTAGTATCTGATAAGCTCAAAGCAGAAGGTGAAAATTCTATCATTGTGATTGAATTAACACAAGTTATTTCATCATTAATAAAC
>CAYJHN010000083.1:0-8152 GCA_964369985.1 uncultured Desulfovibrionaceae bacterium
CAGAAAATATAAAAAATGACGCTCTTTCTTCTGGTTCTATTGAATTAAATGCTACAGCAATAGAGCAAGGCTTTAAAAGAGAAGTGACAGCACTTTTCCCTTGTATGTGGGAAACATATAGTCATAAAGATTTGCCTTTTAAAGTGAAATTACACTCTTTTTCTCCCTTTATTTCAAAGGACGTGAAATCCTCTTCACTGCCGCTTGCTCTTTTTGATGTTGAAGTTGAATTTGATAAGGATTGTGAATGCTTATATGAAGTATCTATCGCTTTCTTCTTTCCAAATCTTCTTGGCTGGAGGGCAGGCTTTAGAACACCTGTTGAAAGAACAAAAAGACCTTTTCCAGCTCAAACGCATGCGGGAAATACTTGCATAGGCCTTGAAAGCAGAGAAGAAAATCCTGTAAGTAAAAGAGAGGACACGCTTTTTGTCTGTCAAAAAAGAAATACACCTCGCTTACTAACTGAAGCACAAAATCCACTCGAAGGCGAAATTATGCTTTTTGTGAGTACGGATAAAAAAGACAAAGCAAGATTATCAAGAGAGGCATGCTTTAAAGCTGGGCAAAACAGAATAGGAATAGACGATAAAAAACAGCAACATACAATTGCTTGGGCAAAGGAAGAATGTGCTAAAAACCTTTCCTTACCAATGACAGAAGAAAGCTGGCAGGCTCACTGGGACGAAGCCTTAGGCTCTGCCTTATGTGCAAACATGGGCTATACAAAAAATACTAAGAAATCACAAAGATTTGCTCTTGTTATGGACTGTCCAATCACAGAATTTGGCAAGGGCAGAAAGTGGCTCACAAAATATACTGAATTTTTTGGAACTTCTGGCAATAATTCTATGCAACTAGCTGAATATGCATTGAAAAATTTCAAAAAATGGAAAAAAGATATCTATACTTGGCATAAAGAATATGTAGAAAATTCTTCTCTGCCTGTTGAACTTGCTCTTACGCAAATTAATGAATTATATTTCTTACTTGCAGGCGGCACAGCCTATTTGAGTAAGCAGTATAAAGCTGAAAATTACACAAAGCCTTCTCTTGGTGATAAAGAACATTTTGGTATTTTAGAAGGTTTTGATGTGGGTTATCACTATTATAACACAACGGATTTATGGGTTTACGCATTTTCCGCTCTATCAAGGCACTTTCCTACTATTGCAGAAAGTGTTTTTGAAGATATGTTGCAAACAGTGCCTACTGTTTTGCCAGAAGAGCATATTATTTACCGTGAAAATGAAATGCAGCCTATACTTGTGAAAGGTAAGATACCGCACGATTTTGGTTCAGCTCCCTCCGATCCTTGGCATGATTTAAATGGTTATCAGATGCGTGACGATTCTAATAAATGGCTAGATCATGTTCCAACTACCTTAGTTTCTTATTATTTGCACTGTAAGAAAACGAAGTCTCAGCCAAATAAAAAGAAATGGAAACAAATTGAAGAAGCTTTTCACTTTATGCTGCAACAGCAAGACGAAGATTATTTACCACAACATAGAGCTTTTGGCGATTCCACTTGGGATAATCTTGGCTTGAAAGGTTTTTGTACTTACACTTCTATGGCTGTGATTGCTTGTTATCATGTGATGCAAGAGTGGGCTAAAATATTTGAAGATAAAGAAATACTTGAAATTACAACAAAAGCCTTAGAAAAAGCCTATAAGAAATGTGTTAAAGAACTGTGGAATAATGAGTATTTTAGAGCATGTACACTTGGTGCTTACGAAAATTGTATTATGGCAGATTCTCTTATGTGGCTTATGTATATCAATATGGCTGGCATTGAACATAAGATACCAAAAGAATACATTAAATCACATTTAAAGGCTGTTTATACTTATAATTATAAAAAACACGGTTATCATGCTCCTCTCCTTATTTGCGAACCGCAAAGGGGCTCATTTCCACCTGATGGTGGTGATATAGGCTTACAAGTGAATGAAGTTTTGCTTGGTTCGGCATGGGCAAGTATAGCATTAATGGATTATTATGAATTAAAAGAAGAAGCAAGAGAAATTGCACTAGATATGGCAAAATACCAATACAAGAAATCGAGCTTGCATTTCCGTTCACCAGCAGCATGGGATAATCTTAAACGCTTTAGAGCACCGTTAAATATGCGTCCACTTGCTATTTCACTTATTGACTGGAAGTAATTTCTTCTAGTTGATAATCTTTCTTATTTAGAAGTGCAATATTTGCACTATTCCTTGACAGAAGAGTTTAATCTGCTAGTATACACCTTTCTTTGTATTCTTTTATTTTGATATATGAATGCAAAGAAAGGATTTTATTTTAAGGGGCTATAAAATGGCAACAACAAAAAAAACTTGGCTTGATAGCATTGAAAATATAGGTAATAAAATGCCTGATATTACAATGCTTTTTCTTTATGCAACCATTGTTTGTATCTTGATTTCTTGGGGTCTTTCACATATAGAGTTTAACTATGTGCATCCGCTTACAGGAAAAACTATTCAAGTAGTAAATCTTTTTAATGCTGATCAAATGATGACTTTGCTTGGCTCCATGGTAAAAAACTTTGCTTCATTTCCGCCTTTAGGTGTTGTTATAGTTGCTACTCTTGGTATTGGTATTGCAGAAAGTTCAGGCTATATTCAAACAGTCTTGAAAAGACTCTTGTCTGTTGTGCCAAAAAGTGCGATTACTCCTTCTGTAGTATTTATTGGTGTTCTTGCTCATATTGCTTCTGATTCAGCCTATGTTGTTTTGATGCCTGTTTCAGCCTATCTTTTTTATAAAACTGGTAAACACCCACTTGCTGGTATAGCAGCTGGTTTTGCTGGCCTTGCAGGCGGTTTTACAGCTTCTTACACACCTTCAACTATTGATCCTATCTTAGCTGGTTTTACAGAAAGCGGAGCAAGAGTGCTTGATCCTACTTATGTAGTGAACGTTTTATGTAACTATTTTTATTCAGTAAGTTCTACATTTATTGTTATCTTTGTTTGTTGGTATGTGACTGATAAAATTGTTGAACCTCGTTTACAAAGATCTATGCCTATTGATATGCCACAACCAGAAGAAGAAAATACAGCGATATGTCAAAAAGAAATAAAGGCTTACAGATTAGCAAATTATTCAATTCTTGCTTTTATTGTGCTCTTAGCTCTTTTGATGATACCAGAAAATTCACTTTTCCGTGCACCTGATGGCTCATTAACAAGCCCACAAGCACCTGCAATGAAAACTATTGTACCTTTACTTTTATTGTTTTTCACTGTTCCTGGATTGGTTTATGGTTTTATAAGTGGTTCATTTAAAACAGCAAAAGACGTAACAAAAGCAATGGAAAAGATTACTCATTCCTTAGTTTCCTTTATTGTTTTCGGCTTTTTCTGTGCACAATTTCTTTACTGTTTTGGTACTTCAAACCTTGGTAGTTTGATTGCTATTTCAGGAGCTGAAGGCTTAAAAGCTCTTAATATGCCTGGCCAAGTTACAGTATTTGGCGTAATTATGCTTACAGCTTGTCTTAATATGATTATCACATCAGCTACTTCAAAGTGGGCTATTTTAGCACCTGTGCTTGTGCCTATGCTTATGGCTGTTGGTATTTCACCTGAACTCACTCAGGCTGCTTTCCGTATTTCTGATAGTGCTGTAAACGTGGCTACACCTATGTTTGCTTTTTATCCGCTTATTTTATCCTATATGCAAAATTATTCATCAAAAGCTGGTATAGGCACACTTGTTTCAATGATGTTCCCTTATACTATTGCTTTACTTTTCTCATTGATGGCAATGCTTTATATCTTCTGGGGCTTGAATATTCCTCTTGGTTTTAACAGCGGTTATACTTACGGTATATAAACGAGGTGCACATTATGGATGATGTAAAAATTAAAGAGCTTTTAGTCAATAATTTTATGGCTTATTCTGCTATTTCTTCGCAGTCAGATGCTTCAAAAACTCAAATACCTACAAGCGAAGGACAAAGAGAACTAGCTCTCTTCTTGCAAAAACAGTTGAATTCACTTGGCTATACAGAGAATGAATTGCTTGATAATGGCATATTAATTGTGCGTATAGCAGGAAATGCAGATAAAGAAGAGGCAAAAATAGGTTTTGTTGCGCATCTTGATACTGTTGATGTGGGCTTAAGTGCTGATGTGAAGGCACAAGTTCTTCATTATAGCGGTCAAAGGCTTTTTCTTAATAAGGATTTAGGTATCTTTATTGACGAAGAAAGTCGCCCAGAATTAGCAAAATACAAGGATCAGGACATTCTTTTTTCTGATGGAACAAGCGTTCTTGGTGCAGACAATAAGGCTGCTATATCTGTTATGATGACAATGGCTGAATATTTAAAATCAAAGAATATAGAGCACAGTGATATATATTTTGCCTTTGTTCCTGATGAAGAAATTGGTCTACTTGGTGCAAAAGAATTGCCACTTGAAAAATTCCCAGTGGATTATTGCTATACTATAGATTGCTGTGAACGTGGTGAAATTGTATACGAAACCTTTAATGCAGCAAGTGCTGTTTTCGAAATTAAGGGAGTCACTGCACATCCAATGAGTGCGAAAAATGTTTTGGTGAATCCAAACTTACTCGCAAATGATATTATCTCTCTTTTACGTGATAAGGGCTTGCCTGAACAAACAGAAAAGCGTGAAGGTTATTTCTGGGTAATTGGCCTTGAAGGTAATCAAAATTGTGCAAAAGTGACAATACATATTCGTGATTTTGATACTGCTTCCTTTGAAGAACGCAAAAAATATCTTAATACTATTTATGACTTTATAAAAGCAAAAGAAAGCAGAGCAGAAATAAAACTCACTATCACAGATATGTATAGCAATATAGCAAGCGCCTTACCAAAAGAAGGTGTGCAAACACCTGCACTTGCAAAATTGTATACTGCTTTTGAAGAGCTAAACATAGAAGCAAATACTATTTCTATGCGTGGTGGAACTGATGGCTCAGCTCTTTCTGTAAAGGGGCTTTTTACGCCAAACTTCTTTACAGGAGCACATAATTTTCACAGTGCTTTTGAATTTTTACCACTTCCTTCCTTTGTAGATAGCTTTAAAGTAGCTTTAAAACTTATTGAAGTGAAGTAGTACGAATAGCTTATAAATAAAAAAATGACTTAAAGTTTTGAGGAGGAAAAACACATTTTAGAATGTGATTTTTCCTCCTCGAAAAATATTTATTGTAATGAGCTAAGCATTTACTTGCTCGAAAAATTTTTGCTGTTATTGAATGTTTTTTCTTGCAAATACTAAGAATATCGAAAGCAATTTTACCAAATAACGTAAAGAATTTATTTGCTTTTCATCCCATTCTCTATAGCTTACACAGTCGTCAAGTCCAAGCACTATTTCTGGTAGAGTTTCGCCCTTTACTTGAAGGAGTAAGACATTTTTGACTTTTTGTATTTGTAGCGAATCGTAGAGCATTTTGTTTTCAATAACGTCTATGTCGTTAATAAGTAACATTCCCATACGGGTGAGCTCGCTAAAAAGCTCTAAGAAAGAGGTTTTTGAAATTTCATTTAAAGCATGGTCACTTGGAGAATAATCTTCTTGGTGGTATTCGTAAGTGAGTTTGTATGTTTCTTTATCTGCTTGAATTTCGTAAGTATAAACTCTTTGCACTGAAAATTTTTCACTAATATATTGTAAAACTTCATGCATAGAAGAATTTAAATCTTTTGCTTTATACATAATGTCAAATACATTATTTACAAAATCTGAATCAATATAGGTGTTTACAACTCTGTCAGCATTTTCTAATGTGTGTGAGATTTTTTGATTTTTAAAATTGTTATCTGCAAAGAAAGTATAGCAATTTTTTCCTTTTATCTTAGCTTGATAAAGGGCTTTATCTGCTGAAGAATAGAGTTCTTCATAATCTTTTCCGTCAGAAGGGTAGAGAGCTATTCCAACGCTTCCTGTTACACTTTGCTTGATTTTATTGTTGATTTTTACTTTTTTAAAGGCAAGAGCAATTTTTTCTGCTTTTGCTGCAATAGCGTCAATGTCGCTGATATTTTTGAGGAAAATAACAAATTCATCGCCGCCCATTCTGCCTATAATATCATTATCTCTAAAATGAAGTTGTAAATTTTTTACTAATTGTTCAAGCACTATATCGCCAGCTTGATGCCCTAAAGTATCATTAATACTTTTGAAATTATCAATGTCAAAAATAAAGAGTGCGTGTGAAGATTTTAAATTTTTATGCAGTAAACTTCTTATGAGACTTTCACTTGTAGCTTTATTATAGCAATTTGTTAAATGGTCAGTTTGAGAAAGCACTTCAAGCATTTTTTCATCATGCACATCAAAGGTTCTGCCTACGCAATATATAGGTTTCATTTTGTCATCATGAATGATTTTATATATAGTACGGAAGTATTTATATTCGCCACTTGGTAAGCAGTATCTTACTTCCCATGTTCTTGTTCTTCCTTTGATTATGTCATTATAAACTTCATAAAAATACGCAATATCGTCTTCATGCACTATGTTTTTAATATCAAAACTATCAGGATAGAGTACTTTTTCAGAAGGGAGATGCAAAATTTCTTTACCTTTGCCGAAAAATTGAATATTTGATGTGCGTAAATCTAGGGCAAAATACCAGCCCTCTACCATATCTGCTATAGATTTGAAAAGAGTTTTGCTTGATATAGTATCATGGAAATAGCCATCGCTCCAGTCATCTTCTTCAGTTCCTGCAAGTTCTGAACGTAAATCTTTGAAATAGCACGCAAGATATGGCTGATTTTCTTCATCAAGAAGATCAAGTTTTTTGAGTTCTAGCTCTGTAGGGATTTCGTTGCCGTCTAAATCGCAATGGAGCCATTTGAATTTAATATGCCCATTTTCGGAGGCTTGTTTAATATAGTCCATTGCAGCTTCTTCTGAAGTTCTGCCATCAGGTTGAAATTTTGGTGAAAGCTTATAAAAATTTTCTGAATAGGCTTTTCTGTCAGGCAAATTAAAAGTATCAAGCACTTTTTGGTTACAAATTCTTGTTTGTTTGCTTGTGTTTAATAGGTTCATGCATAAAGGTGTTGCGTCAAGAAGGGCTAAAAACTCGTTTGCATGTTGTAAAAAGTAGAGTTCATCTTGGGTTGTTTTTGTTGTAGGATGCTCACATGAATTATCGTGAGCTATAGTAAGCCTTTGAAGTTTGCCATCAATTTCAATGAGTGAATCAATTATTATATAATTTCTTTGCGTGAGTTCAACAAACATTTGCCTAAATATATGCGTGTCAGCAGAGAGATTAGGATTTTCACAATGCGGGCAAGGAGCATCAAGATTTTGAAAAATTTTATAGCACTTATGGCCAATAAAATCAAAGCCTTCACCTACAAAAGGTTCAAGAACTTTTTGCATTGGCTTATTAACATATATTATATCATAAGTGTCTTTGTCTGCTACATAGCAGTAAAAATTTGCACTATTTATAATGCGTGCGTCTAAGTCTTTATGCTTCATAAAAATATCCCAAAATAACTTTATATATAAAATAGCACATTTCAAAGAAAAGAACAAGAAGAAATATAAAAGCTCTTTTTTTTTACTTTTTAAGATTTATGTGAAAAATTTGTATTTAATTGTTGACTTTTCAAAGTCGGTTAGTTATAACTAACTAATAGTTAGCCATAACTAACCTAAATTTAAATTAAACTAAAAAATTAAGGAGACAACTATGGAAATGCAGATAAGTGTAATTGGTATTATCTCATGTATGAGTTTAATTTTCTTTGCTTTCAAAGTCTATTTTAATGAGAATCAAGAAGAAAAAGTAGAACTTGTTGATGGAAGCACAGAACATGCAAAGAAGAGTTGTTCTGGTAACTGCGGCTGCCAAGGTAGATGCGGTGGTGGTGATAATTGTAGATGCAAATTAAAAAGTTTAAAAGAATTGCATGCATAAATTTACTTTAGCCCAATATTTTACAAAATTATATAAATAAAGTATTAAAGCTCATTAAATTTATTTAATACATTAAAAGCCTAGCTCTCTACAGTAGAGAACTAGGCTTTAGTTGTTTAAATAATAATATAAAAGAGTAAAATCAAATATGTATTAGTGTTTCATTTTATCATCAATAGAATTTGTGGCGCAATTACAGCCTTGTTTTTCTTTG
>CAYJHN010000084.1:0-8147 GCA_964369985.1 uncultured Desulfovibrionaceae bacterium
GTAAAGAGCAGCCCATAAATCTGTGGAATACATTCTACTTTTGCCAGTAAGCAAACGTAAAAAAGAAGCATAAACTTCAAGAATAAAAGCATAGGCTTTTTTTGTGCATTCATGCATTGTTAATGTGATTTCGCCTACTTTTTCAAAATAGCCTTTTGCACATTCAGCACATTTTTCACCTTTAACTCTAGGCACAGCTAAAGAAAGCTGTAAAAGCTTATCTACTTTATCTGGAAGATTTTCAAAAGTATAATTCTTAGCATTATCTTTTGCTTCTTGAATAAGAGCAGTAAGATAAGCAAGAAAAGTCATATCCCAATCTGTTAAATTTTGACAGCGAATAACAAGTTTTGTGTAATTTTTTTGAGAATTTATATAGTTAAGCAAAAAGGATTTACTTTTATTCACACGAGCAAGATATTCCTCGTTCCATGCTCCAGCAAAGTCCACATACAAAACAAAGCCCTCAAGCTTGTAATGTAGTGATGCTTTTGTTTTTTCACTGCTGGTGAGCATAAAGACCTGCCATAAAAATTAAATTATGATTTGCAAATTTGGCTGATTGTATTTGTTGTTGAATAGCCTTGTATCAAGTCAAGCGAATAAACTTCACCACCATTTGCTTGAACAATATCATGGCCTACAATTTTTTCTACTGCCCAATCTCCGCCTTTAACAAGAACATCTGGTTTTATTTCTTTTATTAAATCATAAGGAGTGTCGTCGTCAAAGGAGACTACAAAATCAATAGATTCCAGATGGCTAAGCACATAAGCTCTTGCTTCATAGCTATTGATAGGTCTATTTGGTGCTTTATTTTGTCTTTTTACAGAATCGTCTGTATTAAGGCCAAGAATCAAAATATCGCCTAAAGCCTTTGATCTTGCAAGCAAGTCAACATGTCCTACATGCAATATGTCGTAGCAGCCATTTGTGAAAACAATTTTCTTGCCTTCTTTTTTGAGCCTTGCCACTTCTTCGAGTAAGACAGAAAGTTCACACATTTTCTTATGTTTTAGCATAGTGTTTTCCGCAAGTAATTGTTATATTTTCATTGCATCGCGTACAAGATGCATTGTTTCTTGTGCTGCTGCTCTTGCTTTAATAGCACCTTGTGACAATACTTCGTCAATAAAGTATGGTCTAGCCAAAATTTCACTACGTTTTTGATGAATTGGTTCAAGAAATGCTGCAATACTTTCTAAGAAAATCTTTTTACAGTCAGCACAGCCTATTGTTGCATTCTTACAACCTTCTTGAATTTCAGCACATTTTTCTTTAGATGTCATTAATTCATGATATGGGTAAAGATTGCAAACAGCAGGATCGCCTTTATCCGTTCTGCGTACTCTATTTGTATCAGTGAGCATGCCGCGAACTTTTGGAGTAATTTCTACTAAAGTATCTTTTAAATAGATGCCATTTCCGTATGATTTTGACATTTTTCTGCCATCTAAACCAGGGCACTTTGCTGTAGGTGTGAGCTTTGGCTGTGGTTCTGGAAAGACATCTTGTTTGTATAAATGATTGAATCTACGGGCGATTTCTCTAGTTAGTTCCAAATGTGGAACCTGATCTTGCCCTACAGGAACAAATTTCGCTCTATATAATAATATGTCAGAAGACATAAGCACAGGATAGCCTAAAAAGCCATAATTGCCTAAATCTTTATTAGTGAGTTGTTCTTGTTGCTCTTTATAAGTTGGGCAGCGTTCAAGCCAGCCAAGAGGTGTAATCATTGAAAAAAGCAAGTGTAATTCTGCTGTTTCTTTAATATCAGATTGTAAGAAAATACCGCAAGCTTCAGGATCAAGCCCAACTGAAAGCCAGTCAAGCACAAGTTCTCTTGAAAATTCTTTAATATTTTCAGTTGAAGCAAAGTCACTTGTCAAAGCATGCCAGTCTGCAACAAAGAACAAAGAAGAGTGTTCATACTGCATAGGAACCCAGTTTTTTAACGCTCCAAAATAATGCCCTAAATGCAAAGAACCAGTTGGACGCATGCCTGATATAGTGGAAATACTCAAGGTAAAAACTCCTTATAAATGATATTTATTGAATAAATGAAACAACTAAATTTACAATAACACTAAGATATTTATTGATAAAATAGCCTAGCACATCTGTTACTATAAGCAAGAGCAAAATCATCATACCGTATTTTGAAATACTCATATAGCGAGCATCAAATGGATAAGGCAAAAACTTTGCTACTAAATGACTTCCATCTAGCGGTGGAAGCGGAATAAGATTAATAAATGCAAGCACAGAGTTAATAATAACGCCTGAAAAAAGCATTTTTTCTAAAAATTCGCCTATTGAGGTTCCAGCTAAGCTTTCAAAGCCAAAAAGCACATAAAGCTTGAAAAGAATAAGGAAAACTATAGCCAAGAAAATATTTGACAATGGCCCAGCTAAAGACACCAAGAACATGCCGCTTTTTGGATCTTCATAGCGAGTAAATCTTAGAGGATTCACAGGTACTGGCTTTGCCCAGCCAAATACAAAGGGGCTAGCAACAGCTGTAATCACAAAGAAAAGCGTACCCATTGGGTCAATATGAGGGATAGGATTAAGCGTAATTCTACCTTGTCTTTTTGCAGTATCATCACCGCAATAATTTGCAGCTACAGCATGGGCTACCTCGTGTAAAATAATTCCAAGCATAAGAGGAATTATTGAAACAAGCACCCTTTGTAAAGCAAGCTGTAAGTCCATAAAATAGCCTTTAAAGTGAAGTCGATAGTAAAATAAAGACGTACTTTTATTTATAATTTTTGATTTTTATTTTGTCTTATTCTTAAAAGAAAGTGCAAAGTAAAAATATTAATCTACTACTCTGCCTTGTAACCAGAAGTAAAGATCAAGTTCCATGCCTTCTTCAAGTTCAAGTTTGCCACAAACACTTTCGCAAGCATATAAAACTAAAGGCATAATTTCTTCACCAATGCCAGCATTAATGACAAAAGAATATACTTTTTTCTCTGCTTCTTTAGGGCCAAAAGTGAATGATTTCAAATCTCTCACAATGCCACGAGCTTGGTATTCGCATGCTTTTTGTCCAAGACTTACGATTTCAGCACCCTTTAGCGAAACTTGCATTGGTGGCACGTCAAGACGTGACTTGTCTGGATTATCAGCAAGATACTGCATTGCGTATCTTTCGTAATTTTCGCCTTGTGTAATTGTCATTTCGTCTAACAAAGCTTTACGCACTAAGTATACTAAACCAGCTAAATAAAAGTTTTGTGGTTGTTCTTTTTGTAAATCTTCTTTTTTATCTCTAAAAAATAATGGGTCAAAAAACCAAAAAGGTCTTTTTGTTGGCTCATGCAAAGCTAAAACTTCACCAGAAACACCTGATTTCCATTCATATGTGTCTAACACAATCATTTCTGTTTGGATACCTTCCATTAAAGGAACAGCTGTCATCGGGTTTAATTTTCCCTCTGGAGTACCTCTAAAAGTAGCACTAGCTCTAAATGTAGATTCTTGTGGATATGCCATAAGAATAGTTTCTTCATTTTCGTTTTTTGCTTGCCATGCTTCTCTTGTGCCACCGTCTTTTACGACACGTGCTATAACTTGTGGAAGTTCAGCTTCGACATTTGTTAAAAATGGAGCCCATTTATCACCAACTGACTCAAGATGTGGAATATTTTTCATATTAAAACCTTTGCTGTAAGTAATTATTGTGTTTTTTCTCACAGCATTTATAGACTTTTTTCGCCTTTAATGCAAGTTGTTATTGCTCATCAAAAATAGCTTGTATTACAAAGTTTATTATAAAAGAATTAGCTAATTAAACATATTATTTTAGCACGTTAATCTTTCTTTACTTTAATTCTTTATTTTTATCTGACTTTTTGCTATTATACGCTAAAGTTAATTAATATATAGCCGAAAACATATATAAGTGAAACTATTTAAGGGTCAACTATGCAAGAAAATTTCAATGAAGATAAAGCAAGAAGCAATGCTCCTTTGCAAAAGGACATTAACAGCACTAGTTCTGTTGATGCCCAAGAGCAAAACGAGTATCAGCAAAATATTGCTATACTTCAAGACCTGCAAAAGTGCACTCATACAGCAAAGCTTCAACTTCGAGAACAAGTAGCTCAGAATAAATATTCTGACGATGTTATAAAATTAGCAAAAGACGTATACGATAACCTTCTTTTTTCTGAAAGTAACGAACTTGTTAAAACTATTAAGGCAGGGCTTTGTACGCAAAAACAAAAAGATTTTCTTTTTAAATACAAACTTGGTGAAAGCGAAGTATGTATTCTAGAAAAAAAAGAAGAAAACTTCATCGAATTACACAATGAAGACAAAGAAGAAATTTTTACATTGCTTTGGGAAATTACTCTTTTTGAACTTCATAAAATTGTACAAAGTGTTTCAGCCGAGCGCAAGGATACTACTATGAACATTAAAAAAACATCTTTCAATTCAAGTCCTTTTGCACAAGTAGGCAGTGCAAAGTCATCTAAAGCATATTCTACTGGCCAAGTTTCTTCTGCATCAGGCGCAAACACTGTTCAAAATGTGAGCAGAGGCGACACTATTCAGGTATCCACTGAAGGCCTATTACGCACAGAAGCCTATAAAGTAGCTCAAACTTCTTCAGACCTTCGCCAACATAAGATAGATAGCATTAAAGATAAAATTGCATCAGGAACCTATATAATTGACACAAAGCAATTGGCTTTTAATCTTTTAAAAGAAGAAGCAAGTCTTTTGCTTTAAAGCTTATAAGAGAAATAAAATATAAAAGGCACTTTAAGTGCCTTTTTT
This sequence comes from uncultured Desulfovibrionaceae bacterium, assembly GCA_964369985.1. Classification (GTDB taxonomy): domain Bacteria; phylum Desulfobacterota; class Desulfovibrionia; order Desulfovibrionales; family Desulfovibrionaceae; genus CAYJAZ01. The sequence goes on from CAYJHN010000084.1 coordinate 4,798, forward strand.
TGTATGTAAATATCTGCTTTACTGTTTTTATTCCTTTTTCTACTCTCTTCTTGCATTAGTATAGAATAAAGTCCATGCATCTCTTCTGAGAAAGGCTTTTAAAGGCAAAAACTCTTCGAGTTCATGCCTTTAAAAATCGAAGAAAGTTGACTTCAAGCATTAAAACTCATATCTAAACTTAATATTGCCTAGATGGCTTTGTTGCTCAGAACCAAAACCACCACTATAGCTTATGCCCATGCTGAAATTGCCCTTTTGCCAATCTAAGCCAAGGTTTGTGATAAAGCTTGTCTTGTCTTCTGTTACGACAGTATCAAAGTTAAAGCCAAGAGCTTGCACCCTTGAATCAAAGTCAGCATTATTCAAGTTTTGACGTATGCCAAGGCCTACGCTAGGGCGTAATATACCTCTTGCTAACTCGTATTGCCCTTGCCATGTCACCATGAGATTTGCGTATAAGGCTGAGAAAGAGTCGTTAGCTATATGCATATCGTATATATCAGAACCAGCAAAATCTACATCAATATCTCTACTTTGTGTGTAAAGATAGGAAAGCCCAATTTCTGGCACTATTATATTATTTTCATTTATTTCATATAAATAGCCTGTATTTACAGCCATATAAAAAGCTTGTGAGCTGAAGTCGTCTTTTGCATAAAGTGTTGGTGAAATCATATAATCCATATCGTTTTCACCAAGGTTTAAAGCCATCGTTCCTGATACATACCAATTTGGATTAATGAAATAATCGGCATTTGCTGCAAAAGTAATGTCAGTTGAATCTGCTAATAGTCCGTCTTGCCCATCTGTTGTAGAATCGCTAAAGTCCATAGCAAAGCCAAGATTAAGCTTATCAGAAAGAGCTTTTTCAGCACCTAAGGTCATGCCTTTTGTGTGTGTGCCGAAATTGTCTTCATTATTGCCTGTGTATCCAGCATACGCGTCTACATAGATTTCCCAATTCTTTTCTTGGTAACTTGGAACATAAGTTATTATATCACCTGCCACAATTACGCCTTGTTCGTATGCTTTTTCAGAAAGATTACGTAAATTTTTCTTTAGATTTTTAGCCATACGTTTTTCAATCATTTTATTGATTTTTCTGTTTGCTATTTTTGTGACTGTATTATGCATTTTGCTAGAAGAAAGCTTTGCTAATTGCGTTGGTGTTACAGTGTCTTTATTCACATTTGTATTGAGGCTTATTGTTGGCTTTGTTGGCTCAGAATTATCAAGACTTGCAAGCAAGAAAGGCACTTCTGCTTTTACATTTTGAATACTACCTTCGATTTCGTCAGGGTTCTTTATTTTATTATACACTATCATATCAGTAACTTTGTATTCATTGCCGTATTCAAAACCTTGCGCAATAGTTCCAGGGCGAAGAATTAAAGTAGAATTATCGAATGACACTTCAGCCGCAGAAGAATTTGTTCCAAAAACAGCGTCATCAAGTGTCCAATTTCGTAAGGTTGTTGCGTATGTGCCTATATTGTATGAAACTATGCCAGACACCTCATAGGCAACACCCTGAGAAGACTTGCTAGTGATAATGCCTGTATTATTAATAAGTGCGCCATCTGTGTTCACAACACACATGCCATAAGCATTCTTATTTGTTGTGCTTGTGCCTGTGCTTGTAGCTATAATAGTGCCACTATTTGTCAATGTGCGATTGCCTTTAGCACCAGAATATATTCCAAAGGCGCTTGCGTCTGTACTTGCGGCTGTGATTGTGCCATTGTTTGTTAATGTATTAACATCAACACTATCAGAATAAACACGCATACCAAAAGCATCTTCTTCGCTATTGCTTGTGACAGTTCCGTTATTTATAACTGTGTGACTACCTTCGCCAGAAATATACATACCATAAGCTTTATCACTTGCGCTTGTAGTTGAAATAGTTCCATTATTTGTTAAAACATGGTCACCATCGCCAGAAATATACATGCCATAGGCATAAGTAAAATTTGCTGCCCCATTATTTATAGCATTAATAGTTCCACTATTTGTTAACCTATGGTCACCATTATCATTAATATACATACCATAGGCTGAATTGCGTTGAGTTGTGGCAGTGACTGTTCCATTATTTGTAAGTGAGTGATTTCCAACACCATTAGCATGCATACCATAGGCATAACCATCTATGCTTGTAGCTGTGATTGTTTCATTATTTGTAAGTTTGTGATTACCTTCATCAATAGAAGAAGCAGACATACCATAGGCTTCACTATTTGTGCTTGTGGCTGTGACTGTTCCATTATTTGTAAGAGTGTGACTACCATCGCTATCAGCATAAGCATACATAGCATAGGCTTGACGATTCGTGCTTATAGCTGTGATTGTGCCTTCATTGATTAATGTGTGACTTCCATCATTATCAGCATAAGCGGCCATAGCCTCTACATAACCAGCTGAAACAGCATTAATTGTGCCATAGTTTGTAAGCATATGGTTACCATTGTATGCCTCAGCAACCATAGCTGAAATAACACTATTAGCAGATTTTAAATCTATAATACCGTCAGCATAGTTAGTGAAAACATAGTTTATGTCTCCTGGACTATAGGCAAACATTCCGACAAAATAACCGAAACCTGAAAGATTTTCTATTGCTCCTGTCAAGGTGTCACTATTATTTAACACTGAGTCGTTTTCTGTAATAAGAGCATTTGCAAAAGAAAGACTAGGTGCTGCCAATAAAGTAGCAACAGCAAGAGAGCCAAAAATATTTATAAGCGCACATTTTTTAAGCACCGCTATATAGCGATTTTTGAGATTTCCTAAAGCATTTTTAGTGTACATAAATAATCCTTTTTAAAGTATATTTTTAAATCAAAGCCAAGAAAGTTTGCATATTTATATAAGCAGTATAAATATGCAAATTTCATACCAAGTATAATAAAATAATTTGAAAATAATCTCATGCTTATATAAATTATTATAATACAAAATAAATAAATTGTAAAATAAAGGAGAGAAGAGAAAATAAACAAAAAGCCCCTTGCTAAAATATTTGTTTTGGCACGCTGTGCTCAAAACCTCGCTGAAAAAAAACGTCGTTTTTGCTTCGCTCGTGTGGGGATAATCCCCAAAGACTTTGTTCGCGTTGCTCACGCGATGCTGGTCAACTTAAAAACAAAAAGCCCCTTGCGGGGCTTTTATATTCATATCAAGAAAAACTATTCGTTGTCTTCTTTTAATATTTGTTTTGGCACGCTGTGCACAAAACCTCGCTTGCAAAAAACGTCGTTTTTGCTTCGCTCGCTAAAGAATTTGTTCACTACGTTCACGCGATGCTGGTCAACTTAAAAACAAAAAGCCCCTTGCGGGGCTTTTATATT
>CAYJHN010000085.1:0-8083 GCA_964369985.1 uncultured Desulfovibrionaceae bacterium
ATTCCTATAATTAAAGTTGTTTAGAGGTTTTCATGTTTAAGACATTCTTTGCTTTTGTGTTTTCTTTTATTTTGCTTTCAAGTCAATATTCTTTCGCACGCGAAATTGTTGATATGCGAGGAAAAAAAGTTGTTGTGCCTGATAATATCACTCGTATTGCGACATTGAGCGATGGCTATGTTGAGAATATTCTTACCTTTTTAAATAAGATTGACAAAGTAGATGTCATTGGCTCTTGGAGCATGAAAAGAGATTATTCTTACACATTTCCTACAATTGATGGCGATGAATACACAAAAGCTGGCTTAAACACTATGCGCTATTTGCATCCGCAGTTGAATGATCTTATATGTGTGAATTCTCCTCAAGGAAATGTAATAAATTACGAGGCGTTAACTCAAGCAAATCCTGAACTTGTTATCATGCGTGTAGGTGATTGTACAGTGCGAGCTGGCAATACAGAAACAACAAAAAGAACAATTGAAACAATTGAATCTCTTGGTTTTCCTTTAGTTGTTATCTATTCGCCTGATTTTGAAAAAGACTACAATACTTCAAGCATGAAAGAAGAAGCAGAGGTTATTGCTTCTATTTTTGGTGAAGCAGAAGTTGAAAAAGTAAAAGCATTTATGCAAGAAACATTTTCTATTGAAGAGTTGATAAAGCAAAGAGTGCAAAATATTGAAGAAAAAGACAAGAAAACAGTGCTTTATTTTGGTTTAAATCCAAATGTGCGTGAAGAGGGCGGAGCAGGTAATGTGCATGGTGTGAACACTCCGCAGTCTTATATGATTGAAAATATCATCAATGCAAAAAATGCCTATGAAGGTTTGGGGACGAATGTTCCTGTAAGTGCCGAACAAATCTATACTTTTGATGCTGATGTTATCTTGTTACCAACAATGAATGGCTACCACCCAGCAGAAGAACTATATACAGCACCATATTATGCTTTGCTTAAAGATGTGCGTGCTATAAAAAATAAAGAAGTATATCCGCTTGGCTGGAACCCAATGAATTGTGCTCCGCGTTTAGAATATCCTCTTGAACTTTTGCTTATGGCAAAAGCAATTTATCCTGAAAAATTTAAAGACATTGTTTACCATGAATACGCTTTAGATTTTTATAAAAGAGCGTATCACGTTGACGATAAAACAGCAGAGGGGCTTTTAAAAACACAAATTCTTGACTGGACAGCGAAAAATAATTGGTAAAATGAAAAAAGATTTAGACTTTAATTAAAAGCTTTTGTAATCTTTGAATTTAAAATTTTTTAAGCCCACTTGTCATCTATTGACGAGAGGGCTTTTTCGCGTTATTGTTCTTTGTTCAAGAATAAATAAGAACAGTAATTTAAATAAATAATATTTTTAAAGAAATTTCTTTGAATATGGAGATAAAGATGGCAAATTATGTACTTTTTGGTGCTCAATGGGGCGATGAAGGCAAAGGAAAGATAGTTGATTTACTTTCAAGTGAACTAGACTATGTTGCACGCTATCAAGGTGGAAACAATGCTGGCCATACAGTTATTGTTGGCGAAGAAAAGCATGTTTTACACATTATCCCATCAGGAATACTACACAAAGACACAAAATGCGTTATTGGTAATGGCGTTGTTTTGGATCCATTTGTTTTCTTAGAAGAAGTTAATAATTTGAAAAAACGTGGCATTGATGCTAGTCCTGAAAGAATTACTATTTCACATTCAGCTCATCTTATTTTAGAATACCATAAAATTCTTGATAAAGCTCGTGAAGGTTCTTTAGAAGACAAAATAGGCACAACAGGACGTGGCATTGGCCCTTGTTATGAGGACAAAAAAGCTCGTATTGGTATCCGTATTGCCGATTTATTAGAAATTGACACTTTATTAAAGAAAATTGAACACGCATTAATTGAAAAAAACGTGCTTTTCAAAAATCTTTACAATACAGACGCTATTGATCCTAAAGCTATTTTTGATCAATTATCTGCAATAATTCCAGCTCTTAAGCCATATTTTGCTGACACAAATGCTGTTTTACAAGACGCGATTAAAGTTGGAAAATCAGTGATGTTTGAAGGCGCACAAGGCGTAATGCTTGATATTGATCACGGCACATACCCTTATGTTACTTCATCAAATACAATTTCTGAAAATGCATCAGTTGGAACTGGCGTGCCATCTTCATATATCAACAAAAGATTAGCTGTAGTGAAAGCCTATTCAACAAGAGTTGGTTCAGGCCCTTTCCCAACAGAATTAGAAGACGAAGTTGGCAAGCATTTGCAAACAATAGGCCATGAATTTGGTGCGACAACTGGCAGAACTCGCCGTTGTGGTTGGTTAGATGCAGTGGCTCTTGCTGAAAGCTCACGCCTTTGCAGACCAACCGACATCGCTCTCACAAAATTAGACGTACTTACTGGCCTTGACGAAATCAAGATATGCACAAAATACCTTTATGAAGGCAAAGAGTGGAGCTATCCACCGCAAGTTCCAAATGCATTAGCACATGTTACACCTGTTTATGAAACAATGCCAGGTTGGAGCGAAGACATTACAGCATGCGAAAATTATGCGGATTTGCCAGAAAACACAAAAAAATATATAATGAAAATTGAAGAACTCACACAATCAAAAGTAAGCATTATTTCAGTAGGGCCTGATAGAGATCAGACAATACGTTTAGGTTTATAAAGGTTGAGGGAGGCTGATGTCTCCCTTTTTGCTTTTTACTTCTTATATACATTCTTTATAACTTATTACAAAACATTGCTTTTTGCATTGCTTTTATGGGAATAAATCCCTCGCTCTCACACAACTAACCTAAATTACTAGAGTTACTACTATGTCAAATCTACTCAAAGTTTCATTGCTTGGCCGTCCAAATGTGGGCAAATCTACATTGTTCAATAGGCTTATACGCTCAAACAGAGCTATCACACACGATATGCCTGGTGTCACCCGTGACAGAATGGAAGGCACAGTGCGTTCTAAAAACGCGCCTTCTTTCACACTTATTGATACAGGCGGTGTGACGCTTACTGAGAACGCTCAAACAGTAGAAGGCCCAGCAGGTATTCGTGGTTTTGAAAAGCAAATTCTCGAACAAGCACAGCTTTCTATTGATGAATCTGCTGTTTTAGTTTTTGTTGTTGATGGCAGAGAAGGCTTAACTCCCTTTGATCAGCATATTGCAGCATGGGTTCGCAAAAAAAATAAACCATGTATTTTAGCTGTTAACAAAGTTGATGGTATTGAAAAAGAAGATATTATTCTTGCCGAATTTCACAAATTAGGCTTTCCTACAATGGCACTTTCAGCTGAACATGGTCATAATATCAGAAGCTTAGAAACTGAAATACAAATCCTTCTTGCTGAAATTCGTGGCGAAGAATATAGCGAAGAAGAAATAGATAGAGATTTGAAAATCTGCTTTGCTGGCAAACCAAATGCTGGTAAATCGTCACTTGTAAATGCTATGCTCAAAACAGAGCGTATGATTGTTTCAGACATGGCAGGCACAACGCGTGATAGTGTTGACATACACTTTGAGCACAAGGGCAAGAAATATGTCTTTGTTGATACAGCTGGTATTAGAAAACCATCTAAGATTGTGGATTCTATAGAAAAATATAGTGTGAACTCTTCTATTAAAAGTACAACAAAAGCTGATATAACTCTTATGGTTATCGACGCAACAGAAGGCTTAACTTCTCAAGATAAAAGACTTATTGACTTACTTGACGAAAGAAAAACACCTTTCATGGTGATCATAAATAAATTCGACCTTGTACCGCAGGCAAAAAGAAAAGAATTAAAGCAAATCTTCAAAGAAGCTCTTTCAATGTGCGGTCATATTCCGCTTATCTTTACTTCTGCATTAAAAAAAGAAGGTTTGAAAACCATCTTACCTTTAGCACATCAAATTTTTGAAGAATGTTCTATGCGTGTAGGAACTGGCCTTTTAAACCGCTCACTAGAGCAAGTTTTAGAAAAACACCAACCACCAGTTGTAAAAAGAATACGTGCGAAATTCTTCTACATGACACAAGCTGAATCCTCGCCACCTACCTTTGTTTTCTTCGTAAACGATGCGGACAGAGTAACAACTCCATACAAACGTTATCTTGAAAAATCACTTAGAAGATTATTCAATATTCAGCATGCTCCTATGCGTATGAACTTCCGTTCCTCTCATAAAAAGAAAAGCGAAAAAAATAAGTAAGTTAACCTTAAAGTAATATATGTCAAAAAAAATATATTTTTTTTGGTATGCTTATTGCAACAAACAGTGTACGGCTTTTTAAAGTAACAAAAAATGTCATAAAACTGTTTTCAAAGCGAGTAGCGTATGAAAAAATATCTATTAAAAAAAAGAAATATATTTTTATTGCTAGTGGTATTGTTCACTTGCTTTATTGCTATTAATTTTGAAGCAAATGCAGCATCAAGTGTTCAATCGTCTTACGACAAATACAAACTTGAATTAATTGACTTACAAGAAAGTGATAAAAAATCACAGTTTAGGCATAATTGGTTACGTCTAGCAGATAAATTTTATTCGCTTTACGAAGAAAATACAAAATGGCCTAACAGACCGGCAGCTCTTTTTAGAGCAGCAGAAGCTTACGATGGTTTGGCAAAAAAATCTTATGCCGCAATAGACAGAAATAAGGCTATAGAACTTTATAATAAAGTTATTAAGGACTTTCCTATTTCTGTGTTGGCAGACGATTCCTTATATAATCTTGCCATTATATATAGTGAGCAATTAAAAAACAGCGAAAAAGCAAGCGAACTTCTTGCAATAATTACAGAAAAATATAAAAAAGCTGATCATTATACTAAAGCTAAAGAATACGAAAAAAAGCTTGATGCAAGTCTTACTGCGTCTATAGATATCAGCGTAAACAATATTCCAAAAATTCAAACAAATGACACAATCTATGAAGGCATGTATGCCTATAGAAAAAAAGACTACATTGAACTTAAAGTTGAACTCGATAGTAAAGATAGAAAAAACAGCCGTTTAGCTTGGTCTATTGACTATATTTCACCGCAAAAGAAAACAAAGTCACCTGCACGCCTTATTCTTACAATGAATAAAACACGCTCTGCACCAGAAATTAGAGCTGGATATAAATATCAATCCATGGCTTTTATTTCTAAATTTGTAGTTGATTTTTCCAAAAGAAACGCAACAGTTATTGTAATTGATTTCAAGAAGTTAGATGCTTATTATGCCTTTTATGATGAAGAAAATGACTGCATTCGTATACATGTCACAGATAAGGCAAAAAACCTTGCTAAAGGTATAAAAACAAAAGATTTAACTTCATCTTACACTTTGCCAAAAGTGGTAATTCCAAGAGATTTTTCTAAAAAAATAGGCTTCAATGTTCGCACTATAGTTATAGATCCAGGACATGGCGGAAAAGATCAAGGTTCAGCTCATAATGGTATTATTGAAAAAGATCTCGTGCTTGAAGTATCTAAAATGTTAGGTTCAGAACTTAGAAAACTAGGCTATAAAGTTGTGTACACAAGAACTGAAGATGTATTCTATACACTTTCTCGCCGTGCAAAAATTGCTAAGCAGAAAAAAGGCGATCTCTTTATTTCAGTGCATGCAAATGGGGCGGAAAATAAGCATCTTGCAGGTATAGAAACCTATTATCTTGATTATAGAAATTCACCAAGTGGCAATCACGCAAACGAAGAGTTTACAAAAAGTAATGTAGATTCAATGGTTGATGAACTCGCACTCAAGGTAAGAAAATACGAATCAGAAAGGCTGGCTTCATTTGTGCATAGAGATGCCTATGGGCATGTGAGTTCAAAAGGCTACACAGTAAAAAATGGTGGAACAAAAGGTGCGGCATTTGCTGTTTTAGATAAAACCACAATGCCAGCAGTGCTTTTAGAAATTGGATATCTTTCAAATGCCTTAGATATAAAAAACCTCAAAAATAAAGGCTATTTAAACTCAGTTGCAAAAGGCGTTGCTAAGGGTATACATTCCTACGCACAAGACCTTACCTTGGCAAAGAAGTAAATTATTATAATTGCATATAGCATAAAAAAACTGCATTTTGCAGTTTTTTTTATGTCTTTTCATTTTTTGGAATGAGTGTGTGCTATAACTTGACTAATCTCAAAGAAAAAGCCAAAATCACAAGATAAATTTAAAACATACTCTAAAATCAACAATTCAAAAAAGTAAAATACTATGACAAAAGAGCCAACTATAATTTCAATAGACTTTGAAACAGCTGATTACAAGCCAGATTCTGCATGTGCCATAGGCATGGTGAAATATGTAGACAATGTGGCTGTTGAAAAATTTTCTTCGCTTATTCGTCCGCCTAGAAAAAACTTCGTTTTCACCTATATACATGGAATCACATGGGAAGATGTGATGTATGAAGACGATTTTAATGGAGTATGGGAAAGAGCAAGAGATTTTGTGAAAAATGCAGATGTCTATATTGCTCATAATGCCGCATTTGACAGAAAAGTCTTACATACTTGTTGTATTGCTCATAGATTACAGATACCTGGACAACCTTTTTACTGTACGCTTAAAGCATGTCGACGATTCCTTAAATTACCATCGCATAAATTAAATAAAGTAGCCGAGCATTTTAATATTCCACTTCAACACCATGATGCCGCTTCAGACGCTTTTGCAGCAGGTGAGGTTTTTCAGAGGTTAATGCAATTGGGGCATAATGTTTGGGAATGCAAGTAAAAAAGGCTTGTATTTGAGTTTCGGCGGCGTTAGATGATTTTTTTTGCTCGGTCATGTAGGTCTATCTAAACTCCACTCGCAAAAAAAATCTTCTGCCTTGCCGATTCCTCAAATACAAGCCTTTTTACATCTTTGTATGTTAATTTTTTTAGGCTTATATAGCCTTATCCACACTCTCTCAAAAAAAAATTTTCTGCCTTGCCGATTTCTCAAATACAAGCCTTTTTATATCTTCGTATGAAAATTTTTAAAATCAAGGCTTTGTTTCTAAATTCAAAGATTTTGTGAATTTTACAAGGAAAAATACACTTTTCGGCAGTAAAAACGCAAAAAAATGAATTTAGAAGCATAGCCTAATCAATATGTATAACACCTTCTCGGACAAGTTGGTCACGTAGGTTCGAGGCTCTATTAAAGCCAATATTTAAATGCCTTTGCAAGCCACACACAGAAAATTTCTTCATAGTAGGTGCAAATGCCGCAGCCTTATCAAAGAGCACGTCTTTATCATTATTATTAGAGTCGTGTCCGCCAAATGGACTATCTTCTTCAGCCATTTCTGACAAATCAAATTTATAATCAGGACCCTGCTGTTTCTTCCAAAAATCTATTATTTTAGCGACATCAGCGTCTGGCATAAAGGCACCATGTAAACGCTGTATTCTGCCACCGTCAGATTTTATCAGCATATCACCCTTACCAAGCAAAGTTTCAGCACCGCCAGAATCAAGAATAGTTCTAGAATCTGTAAGACTTACCACACCTAAAGCTATACGCGTAGGAAGGTTGGCTTTAATTATGCCAGTAACCACGTTTACACTAGGCCTTTGCGTTGCTAATATCATATGAATACCAGCTGCTCTTGCTTTTTGCCCTAATCTGGCAATTGGTGTTTCAACTTCCTTGCCAAATTCCATCATTAAATCTGCAAGTTCATCAATAACTACAACTATATAAGGAAGTCTTTCATGGTATAAATCTTCGTCTAATTCTTCCTTTGAAAAGAGCTGTTGTTTTTTTATTGCAATCTCTTCTTTAGAATCATTAACTATTTGATTGTAGCTGTCTAAACTTCTAGCTCCAAGGTCGGAAAGCAGTCTGTATCTTCTTTCCATCTCGTTCACAATCCAGGCTAAGGCATATTTTACCTCGTCCATCTTGGTCACAACTGGATGCACTAAATGCGGTAAATCGTCGTATATACCAAATTCTACAATTTTTGGATCTATCAGCAATAATTTCACTTCATGTGGTTTTGCCTTATATAAAATAGAAAGAATTATTGAGTTTAAACACACAGATTTACCCATGCCCGTAGCACCAGCAATAAGCAAATGTGGCAT
>CAYJHN010000086.1:0-2456 GCA_964369985.1 uncultured Desulfovibrionaceae bacterium
ACTGGCTGGCCGCTGATATTCTTGCCTAGAGCAAGAGTAAGCAGTGAGGAGGAATCACGAAAATCTTTACTGTCTATCAATTCTTTAAAGGCAACTGTTGCTCTGTCTGTATTTGGAATTTCAATACCAACAGTATCACTGCCTAAAACAGGGGCTTGAAAACGTATAGAAGTTGCTTTGAGATTAAGAGCAAGTTCTTTGCCTAAAGAAGTGATTTTATTGATTTTTATGCCTGCCGCTGGTCGCACTTCAAACATGGTTATAACTGGGCCAGTTGTTATACGCACTAGCGAAGCTATTATGTTGTAGTTTTTTAGAACTCGAATGAGAAGAGCACCTTTGGCTTCAAGTTCTCTTTGATCTACTTTTATTTCAGTATCTTGCGTTGATGAAAGAAGTCTAGAAGTTGGTAAATGGACATTTTTAGGTATTGCTTTTCTTTTTCTTGGCTTTGTGCTTGCATAGAGTTTTGTGCGAGCAGCTCTGCCAATAGTTGAACTTGAATCAACAGTAGACTGCGGTTTTGCTATGTATTCTTCATCTAAATCTGTAATAAATTCATCTTCTTCGTAGAAATAGTCATCATCGTCATAAGGCCTTTCAAAGGGGTCATGCGTATTCGTTCTTTTCTTATAAGAACCATTTTCCTTATCAGGCAGAGCAAAGGAGTCTTTATTATCTTTTTTATTATCGCTTTCTTTGTTTTTTGTTAAAAAGCCAAATGTTTTTGTAAGAAAAGATTGTTTTTCGTCTTTTGAATTTTTATTCATATCTGATTTTTTGTCTTTGTCTTCAAATTCATCTTCTTCATCAAAATCATTGTAAGCATAGTCTTTATCATCAAATTCGTCATCGTATTTGTCTTTATCATCGTCATAATCGTCAAAATCATCGTCATAATCGTCTATGAATTTTTTCTTGCTTTTGTCTATTGTGTCATCAAAGTCGTCGTACTTATTGAAATTATTATCATCGTCATATACATCATCGTACACGAAGGAATCGTCAAAATCGTCGTCAAAATCTTTTTCTGAATCTTTGTCCTTATATTCAGTAAGAGCAAGTTGCTCCTTTTTTTCTTTTGATTTTTCTATTAATCTGCCAAATGATTTATTGTAAATAAGTGCAAAAATATTAAGGGTTTTTGAAATGATACGTGGAAAAAAACATTCAATAGCAAGTGGCAATAATGAATAAAAAAGTATTAATGAGCCTAGAGGATTTAAAAACTTAAGGGCATGTTGGTATATTTGTGCACCTAAAAAACCACCACCGATAATGTCTAAAATTTGCCATTCATAATAAGTGGCGAATGCTAATAATACAATAATAACAAGTGTATAGCCAGCAAGTTTTCGTACTGAATTTATGATATATTTAAATAATATGCCGAAATTTAAACATAAAATAAGCACAGGAATAAGATAGGCGTAAACACCAAAAATATACACAAGCCAGCCTGAAATAAAGGCACCTATCACACCAATATGATTATCTAATTCAACTTGATTTGAAAATAAAGAAGTGAGTAGCGGATCTTGCGATGAATAGCTATAGAGCGAAACAAAAATCAAGACACATAGTAAAAATACAATGAGTTTTAATATGTGAATATTTGAGCCCTTTGCTTTATCCTTTGCATTGTCATTTATTGTGTCATTTGCTTTATTGTTAGCAGGCTCTTTTGTCGTTTTTTTCTTTTCTATAGGGCTTTTTTTCATCTGATAATGATATACAATCGCTCCTTTCTAGTCAAGTTCTAGATTTACTCTAAAAAGAATTCCCCCATTCTTGCTATTTTTACAAAGATAAAGTATATTCACACAAAGAAAAAGAATAAGAATTACATCTTTTTATAAAAAAAAATAAAAACATTAAATCAATTCCTTAGCATATATAGAATTAAGAATGGCTGATATTTATACAAATATATGTGCAAGGACTATGAGAATAAAGTAATAAGGATTTTATATGAAATTTGCATCATGGAATGTCAATGGTATAAGGGCTTTAATGAAGAAAGAAGAGTGGCAATGGTTTGAAAAAAGCTCATACGATATTATAGGCTTTCAAGAAATTAAAGCTGAAAAATCACAAATAGAAGATAGTCTTGTTATACCTGATGGATATGAAGCATATTTTTGTTCTTCACAAGTTAAAAAAGGCTATTCAGGCGTGGCTGTTTTTGCCAAGCAAAAGCCATTAAATGTTATATATGAATTACCAAGTGCTGACTATCAAGGTGAAGGCAGGATTTTACACCTTGAATACGAGAAATTTCATTACATAAATGGCTATTTTCCTAATGGTGGCGAGCCATTACCTGATGAGAACGGCAAATTTACAGGAAATCATAAAAGATTAGATTATAAAATGGGCATTTTTCATTGTTTTTATAATTATGTAGAAGAATTAACAAAAAATAAGCCGATTGTAGTGAGTGGTGATTTTAACAT
>CAYJHN010000086.1:2466-8054 GCA_964369985.1 uncultured Desulfovibrionaceae bacterium
TGCGGTGTTTTTTAGTTATATTTAGTGATAATTTCTATATAGACACTTTTAGGCAAGTGCATGGAAATATTGAAGATAAATATACTTGGTGGTCCTATAAATCTGGTGCAAGACCAAAAAATGTGGGTTGGCGTATTGATTATTTCTTTGTTTCACAGGCACTTAAGGCAAATATTAAAGACGCATGGATTGAAGATATGCAATTAGGTTCAGATCACTGTCCCGTTGGTTTAGAATTAGAATTTTAAAAATAGGCAAAAAAATGAGAAAAACAGATAAAAAATCTGCCAAGAAGTCAGATAAATATAAAGATAATGTAAAGCGTAGTGGTAGTCAAAGACTTGAGCATGAAAAGCCAAAACATTTACAAAAACCTGATCCAATAGAAGAAAAAGAATTTATAAAAGCCTGTGATGCTCTAGGTATGGAAATGACCGAAGAGCAAAGCAGGGCAACAAGAGTCTATTTAGATTCGCTTATGCTTTGGAACACACGTATAAATTTAGTGGGTAAATTAGAGTGGAAGCATACGCTTTCTGAACTCATTATCGACAGTCATTTTCTTGATTTACCAGCTAATCCTGAAAGTTGGGACTTGGGTTCTGGTGCGGGCTTGCCTGGTATTCCTCTGCGTTGTCTATGGCAAGAAGGTGATTATTATCTTGTAGAATCAAGAGAAAAACGGGCTCTATTCATGACAACATTCTTGCTCAAAGAAAAACTTGGAAGTACCGATGTTTTTTGGGGTAGAGCTGAAAAATTCTTTGCACAAAAAAGAGAAAAGAATGTGCAAGCTGATATGATTGTAAGTAGAGCCTTCATGCCCTATGAAGAGTTAACTGAATTTGTCTATCCATATTTAAAGCAAGACGGTGTTCTTGTGCTTATGCTTAATGAAAAAAATCCTCAAGCATCTGATTTATGGAAGATCACAAAGAGTATGGAATACGAAGTAAAGCAAGCAAGTTTAGGAAATATTAGGCAAAAAAGATATTTTCATGCTTTTATGAAAAAATAGGTGATGGGAGTTTTTTGTCTCCGACGGCCAAAGGAAATAATTTCCTTTGGAAACCTTAGCATTGAGCGGTTAAGCTCAAGTATAGTAAGAAATTCTTTTTTTCTTTATATTTCATTTTAATTTTTTTTATTTGCGAAAAAGTTTTGCCTTTGGCAAATACTGTTTCGCGTTAAAAACCATAAAAAAATACTTTTTTTATGGTGGCTAAGGAATGATTTTATTCATAGTAGTACCTCACTCATTCAACTCTCATAATTTATTCTTTTCTATAAGGAAAAACATTCCTAAGCTCTGCTTTAGGAATGTTTATATAAATAGAATATATTTCAATGCTACATCATCTTAACTTATTGAATGCATTAAAGAAAAAACCATGTGAACGTAGTGAGCATGGGAGAGTAAACCCTATTCTTTGGTATCATTTTATAAATGAGTAGGCTTAAATTTTAAAACGGAAAAGTATTTATGAGCGTAGCTCATATAACTTTTCCGTAAATAAAAAAATAAAAATATTATTCTTTAACCAGAAGCTTTTATCTTAACCGCTCACTGTAAAGGTTTCCAAAGGACGGTAGTCCTTTGGTCGCCGAAGGCAAAAAAACTCTGCTCATACCAAACTAATTCTTCAACCAGTCTACTTCTCTTATATCCACAAAGAGCTGCTTGAAATTATCAAAAGAAAGAACTTTGCCTTTTTCTGTGATTCCAAGACTTGCATATACTGGTGAAGTGTGTGCTAGTGCAGCGTAGAGAGCCGCTCTATCTGAATCGAGTATATCACTTGGTCGTGTTGTAAATACATCTTCTTGAGGGGATTCGCATAAGGTATTTAGCACAATATATCGTCTGCAAGGTATTGGTCTAAAAGGATAAATTGCACAACTATTATTTAATAAAAATGGACATTGTCCATTATTCCAATCTTTATTGCCAGCGTGCAAGGCAAGCTGTGCTTTTATTGCTTCTCTTTCGATTTTTGGCAAAAGCTTATTTATGGTAAAGCGTATACCCATTGCTTCGACAGGGGTGAGTGGAATTGTTTGAAAACAGCAATAAGAGCAACCTTCTTTACAAATATGCTTTTTGCCTTCTGTTATGGCTAAATCAAGTGCTTCTTGAATGGAGGCATCAACTATAGCATAGGCATCAAGCAAGAATGAAAGCCAAGGCTGTGCTTGCTCTTCTGGCATGTTTAATCTAAAGTTTGTGGCATTTGTAAGCCATGTTGGAAAATCTTTTTCTGTGTGATCTTCTATGTTTACATCTAGATTATTCAGTATGGAATTGAAAGTATCTTCTTTATTTTCTGACTTTTTTATTTCGATTTTTGATTATAATTTTAATTAATTGAAGTAGAAAGCAATGTGCCTTTCGCATTTTCGTCTGAAAGCTTGTCTAGCTCTATGAGACAAGCAATAAGATTTTCTTTCATAATCGCATTTAATTCCATAAAGTTTTGTGAAATAATAAAGGCAGAAATGGCTTCAATGGTATCTTTATAGGAAAATGCATCGCCAAAAAGAGCTTTAGCGTCAAAGCAAGCTTGAGCTATGCTGAGTTTTACACCTAAAAATGAAGCTAGGTCTTGGTAGTCTGAGGTTCTTAATCTTTTTGCTAATTTATTTACTTTATAGGCAAATAAATCTTGCAAAGACGCGACTTTTAAGCCATCAATTTCAATAGGTTTTCCCACTCTTCCGCTTGAAATATGTGTGAAAAATGAAAAGAGTATATTGTCTTCAGTTTTTAAGACAAGTCTTGTTTCGTCTTTAGAAATAGTTTCGGCATTTTTGAAGAAGTCAAATGTGTTTTTGAGTTTACTTTCTAAATCTGCAGTAGAAATTTTTTCGTCAGTGAAGAAGTCGAAATCTTTTGCATGTCTATGTTTTAAGTGTAAAACACTAGCTAGACTGCCGTAAAGAATGAAATTATCTTCTTTTAATTTTTTGAGAAGTGGAATATAGGCTAATTCCTCTTTTGACATGAGGGCATTTAATTCTTTGCTAGGACTTTGGTGAATATTAAATTCGCTTTTTGAATAATCTTTCATATTAATCTCTTTTGTGTTATTTTCTAAGTAAAATTTGTTGCAAACATAGTAAGTATGAATATTGTTAATGTCAAATCTTGTAAGAAAGAGAGAAAAAAGACGAAAAAGTTATATACTTGACTTTAAAGGATTGAAACACTAAAATGCTAACAAATACTCATGTAAACTAAGGAAAAAAATATAATGATAGCCCTTATTGTGACAGTTGCTTTAGCTGCACTTATTTCTGCGCTTTGCTCAACAACTGAGGCCATGCTTTACTCTGTTCCGTGGACACATATCGAAAAATTAAAAGAAGAAAAACGCCCTGTTGGCGATGTTTTGTATGAATTAAGAACACAGATTGATAAACCAATTTCTGCGGTTCTTACTTTAAATACGGTTGCAAATACAGCTGGTTCTGCTGTGGCTGGTGCTCTAGCGGCTACGGCTCTTGGCCCTGAAAATCTGGTATGGTTTACCATTGGTTTTACTGTACTTATCTTGATTGTGGGTGAAATTCTGCCAAAAACTTTTGGTGTTGTTTATGCAAACCAAATGTCAATTATTTTAGCATACCCACTCAAAGGCCTTATCTTTATTTTTACGCCTTTTATTATTTTTTCTTCAATGATAACAAGCCTTATCACAAAAAATAAAGGCACACCTGAAGCCACAGATGACGATATTCGTATTATGGCAAAAATGTCAGCTGAAGCTGGTGGAATTGAAGATTTTGAAGAAAAAGTTATCACAAATATACTTGCACTTGATAGAAAATTTGTACATGAAATAATGACACCGCGAACAATGGTTTTTTCTTTGCCAGCAGACATGCCAATTCAAGAAGCTATCAAGCAAGATAGGCTTTCGCAATTTTCACGAATTCCTTTGTACAAGAATAATAATGAAGATATTGTTGGCGTTGTAACGCAAAAAGCTTTATCTAAATATTTAAGAAAGGCCTTTTTAGGTGAAGAAATCGACTTAAATTTTCCGCTTGAAAAGCTTATGTCACCTATAACTTTTATTCCTGAAACACAAACTCTTGACAAGGCTTTAGCGAGCTTTTTAGGTTCAAGAGATCATTTAGCTGTTGTTTTAGATGAATACGGCGGACTAGCTGGCGTGACAACACTTGAAGACGTTATTGAAGAAATGCTTGGCAGAGAAATTGTAGATGAAAGTGATGAAGTTGCTGATTTACGAGAAAGTGCAAAAGCGTTAAAAAAATCACTTCAAAGTATAAATATCCATAGACAAATACCTGAAACAACAAGTGAAAATAAACAAGGATAGGCTCATGCGTGTAGTTGACTACGATGGTTATGTTTTGCTTCGTAAAGAGCAAAAGCTCAAAGGCCTTGATAATGTTAAAGCTTTTTACAACTATTCTTTAGATATTTTTTGTAAGGATCCTCACGCTTTACTTATTCCTCTTGATGATCATATAGTGCATAGAGGTGATGGCGTTTTTGAATCGATGACTTGCAGAAAAAGAAAAATAATTCAATTAGATAAGCACTTATCACGTTTGCAAAATTCTTTAGATGCATTAAGCATGGTATTGCCAATTTCCTTAGAAGAATTACGCACAAAAATCATACAAACTGCCTCTTTAGCTGATTTTGAAGAGGGTAGTATACGTCTTTTGATAGGCAGGGGAACAGGTGGTTTTAGTGTTGATCCAAAAGAATCTGAAGAATTGAGTATTTATATTATTGCTTCAAAAAGCGATGGCAAAAAACCAGATTATTACACAAATGGCTTTAAAGCTCATCGTTCTGAAATACCTATTAAACAGAGATATTTAGCAAAAATTAAATCAACAAATTATTTGCCAAATGTGCTTATGACACAAGAAGCCCATGATAAAAAAGTAGATTTGACTTTTTCTTTTGATGAAAACAATCACTTAGCAGAATCAGCAATTAGCAATGTTGCTATGTTTAAAGACAATATTTTTTATTTTCCAACCTTTGAACACATTTTATCTGGCACAACAGTTATGTTAGCAATTGAAAAAGCAAAAAGCATAGCTGAAGTAAAGATTTGTGATATTACAGAAGAATTTTTCCAAAGTGCAGATGAAATTTTTTCAATAGGCAGCGTTTGGGCTTGTGTTGGCGTTGTTGAATATAATTATAAAAAAATAGGCGAAGGCAAGGTTGGGCCTATGGCTTTGAAATTGAAAGATTTATTGCTAGAAAATGTGGTAGAAGAGGGCGTGTCTTATTAGTGGACTAGAGGGCTTATAACACTCTTAATTTTTTGTATGCGCTATTATAAACTTATCTATCTATTTACTTGTCTGGATATCTTCTCTTAACTTATCCTTACCTTATCCCTATTCATTATTTTGTATAGAAGTGCTATCATTTTCATTTTATAATGTTTTTATCCACCGCTTAACAGCATTTGGCTTAAAGTAAAGCTTGATGCGGTGAAATTAAAAAGTTTTTTGGAAGGAAGGGGGAGAGCCCTCTTTAAGAGGGCGAGGGGGAAACCTTGCTTTTTTTCAAAAAAGCATGGTTTCCCCCT
>CAYJHN010000087.1:0-407 GCA_964369985.1 uncultured Desulfovibrionaceae bacterium
CTACTTTTATGCTATTTTTTAAAACAATAATTGCCTTTCTTTTTCCTTGCATTTCATTGAAAAAATTCTTCTTCAACCTAAAAGAGAGGATATTATGAAATATTCAAACTATACTCTTATTTCATTGATTATTCTCAGTGTTCTTGCCACTGGTTTCAAATATAATGCGATAAAACAGCAAGAAAAAGAAAAAACTGCGTCATTAGCAACCATCTATGCAGATAGATTTGCAAATGCATTGAATGACATTGTTCTAGAAACAGATTCTGTTGAAAATATCCTTTTAGATATTCTTGATCGCGACAATGGCGAAATAAAGCAAGAGCAATACGAAATAATAGCCACCTTTATGTTCAACACAGACGACTATATAGGCGTAAGCTTTTTGCCAAAAGGTGTAGTTGAAT
>CAYJHN010000087.1:417-3365 GCA_964369985.1 uncultured Desulfovibrionaceae bacterium
AATACATATATCCTGTTGAAATCAATAAAAATGCCCTCGGCCATAATGTATTAAAAGACGATGTTACCAAGTTAGATGCACTAAAGGCCAAAGAAAGCAAGAAGAGTGTATACTCTGGCCCCTATCAATTGCGCCAAGGCATGAGTGGAATTATTGTTAGAAACCCAGTCTATTATACTGTTAATAATGAAGAAGTTTTTTGGGGCTTTATAGCAGTTGCCATTGATACACAGGTATTAATCCAAAAAACTGGAATAAAAGATCTGCTTGATTTTGACTATGAAATCAATATTCAATCAACGTATAAAGGTCAAACTAATGATTTTTATAAAAGCCCTAATTTCAAAGAAGAAAATATTTTAGATTCGCATTATATTGATATAGGCGAAGGGTCATGGCATTTTTTGTTGTATTGTAATTTAGCAAATAAAAACAATGCTAACTATATAATTTTATTCGCTCTCACGTGTTTATCTTTCTCTTTATTTGCTTTCTTTATTGTGCGTAGATTTGAAAAAAGAAAGAAATCGAGTTTTGAAAAGTCTATGATAGATTCTTTAACTCAAGTCAATAACATAAAAGCCCTACAACTTTTTGCTAAAAATAAAGACACTTGGAGCACAAAAGGTTTTACTCTTTTTTATTTAGACATAGAAAAATTTAAAGAAATAAATACAAAATATGGTTCTGAAATTGCCGATAAACTCTTAATTTCTCTTGCAAGAAGATTAAAAGACGAATTTACTGATGACACATTTATCGCAAGATTAAAAGCAGACGAATTTGTAGTGATAATTCCACAAAGTTTAGACGAATACGCCTCTACGCAAATTCAAAATCTTTTGCTTAATATAAGCGAAGCAACTTTTTTTATAAATACCAAGCACATAAATATTAAAGTTGCTATTGGATATGCTGCTTACACTCGAGATGGCAAGAACTTTAACGAAGTTATGTCAAAAGCAGATGAAAAAATCTACCATTACTCGCTTTAGCAAAGCGAATATAAGGCAGTCTTGCATAGTAATAGCCTTTTAACTCTTCTTTATTTGTCTTATACTTCTTTTCATACACACATATATATATAAGACAAGTGTAAAAGTTCATGAGATTAAAAAAAAGAAAAAAATTATAACTATTGTTTCTCATCTTAATAAAAAATTAGTCAATGTATTACAATTGATACGTATAAAGTTCGTAATAAAGTGCTTGCTTTTCAAGCACTTCTTGATGTGTGCCCATTTCAACAATCATAATCTTTTTAACTACTACAATTCTATCTATTTTAATAAAGGTTGAAAGTCTGTGAGTTATTACTATACATGTTTTTTTCTTCATTAAAAAGAATATTCTTTTATCACGTCCATGTTTTTAAATAAAACATCTTTATAACTAAACCATAGTAATATTTACATAAAAAAACACTAGTTCTTATAAACGAAATTTATAAAGTAAGACAAAAAAAGTTCTTGACAGAAAACTTATAGAATTATATTTAACTAAAATTAGATTTATACAACTTTTTAAGATAAATTAAATTTTGTTGCTTTTATACTCATTAAAATTATGACTAAGCAGCAAGACCTTTAGTTTAATGACCTTGGAGATTATTTGATGAAGCCTTCAAAAGATGTAAATCCAGCACAAATGGAATTTGCACACTCACTATCAAAAAACGGCGATATTTCACAATATTATGCAAAAGTTGATAATAATCCACTAGCTAATGCTTTTAATGGCAGAATTTTTGCACACCCAGAAATGCCTAGCAAAAAGCTTAATGAAGATGAAATTCAGGTTAAAGCTGAGGAGCTCTCGCACAAAAAAAGAGAAGGCAAGACTGTAGCCTATGTAAATATCCCTTACTGTCAAACTCATTGTCTTTATTGTGGTTTTTATAATAAACCATAGACAGATGATTTTAGCAAAAACTATACTGATACATTAATTAAAGAAATCGAACTCTGGGCGGATAGAGAAGTATACACTTCTGCACCAATACATGCTATTTATTTTGGTGGTGGCACACCAACTGCCCTTGATGCCAGTGATTTAGAAAGAACATTACTTTCTTTAAAAAAGCATTTACCCCTTGCAAATGACTGTGAAATCACTATTGAAGGGCGTTTACACAATTTTGATGAAGACAAAATCGAAGCTTGCTTTAGAGGTGGTGCAAACCGTTTTTCTTTAGGTGTACAAACTTTTGATACAAAAATCCGTAAAAAAATGGGCAGAATAGCTGATCAAGAAACAGCGCTCAAAAAAATCAAACGACTACAATCTTATGATCAAGCAGCTGTTATACTTGATTTAATATATGGTTTTCCAAATCAAACAATGAATATTTGGAAAAGAGATTTAGAAATTGCTATGTCTCTTAATTTAGATGGTTTTGATTGCTATCAACTTAAAGTTTTTGGCACAACGCCGCTTGGAAAAGCCATAGAAGAAGGACATATCACAGCTGCAGCGGACATAAATATGCTTTCACAAATGTATAAGGAATGTGTTGAAATTTTAACTTCAAACTTTTATCGACGCATATCTCTAACACATTGGGGCAGAACCTCAAGAGAACGAAACCTTTATAATCTTTATACAAAAGGGGTTTCATCTGGCTTATGCTTTGGTGCTGGTGCTGGAGGTGGCATACATGGTCACTTTATGATGAATAATAATGATGTTGATGCGTGGCGTACAATGGTTGAACAAGGTAAAAAGCCTTATATGTTCATGCAAGAACAATCGAAAAATTCATTACTTTATAAAACCATAGCTGAATTTATGGAACAAGGCTACATAGACTTTAGTGAACTTCAAAAAAACACTCAACATGACATAAAAGACATGATTGCTCCTCTTATTAAACAATGGGAAGAAGCTGGTCTTCTAAACAATCATGGCAAACACTTTAAACTGACAACCCCCGGCGAATTTTGGCAAGT
>CAYJHN010000087.1:3465-8029 GCA_964369985.1 uncultured Desulfovibrionaceae bacterium
AATCTCTCACAACTCATACAACATAGAGTGAAATGTTGTATTGAATAAGGTGAACGTAGTGAACAAAGGCTTTAGCGAGCGAAGCAAAAAGGACCTTTTTTGCAAGCGAGGTTTCGTCCACACAGTGGCGAAACAAGTCTGAATAAGTCGAATTTTGGCAAGTGAATCTCTCACAACTCATACAACATAGAGTGAAATGTTGTATTGAAAGCTAATAATATGAGTAAAATAGCAATATTTTACAAAAGGATTTAGTACACAATTTAAGTTTTAGCAATAAAATAGTATTCTATTAAGCAAATACATTATTAAGGATTAGGTTAAGTTTTTATGAATTATTACAGCAAACTACTTTCTACGTCTGCCCTCTTTGTTCTTTTAGCTTCTTCTGCATTTGCAGCTGAGCAAAGCACTTCAGGCACAGCACAAATTGTAAACTCAGACCCTGTTCACGTCACAGCTACAAGAGTTGAACGTGAACTTATGCAAGTTCCAATGTCTGTTTCTGTTATCACAGCAGAAGATATTGCAAGAGATCCAGCAGCAACAGTTGCTGATTTGCTCAGAGAAATTCCAGGTTTGGAATTTGCCTCTTCCTCACCAGGTATTGCCCGTATAGGTATACGTGGCGAAAATGCTTTTAGAACCTTAGTATTGATTGACGGACAAAAAATTTCTGAACAAAAATCTATGGACGGTGCACCAATTTTGATTGATCCATCTGCTATTGAGCGTATTGAAGTTATCAAAGGGCCTGCTTCTGTGCTTTACGGTTCAGACGCTATTGGTGGTGCTATCAATATCATCACAAAAAGAAATTCTGACAAAATTATTTCAGGTCAAATTTCAACAACTATCTACGGAAACACTGGTGGTTGGGGTCAAAGTGGTTATTTGAGCGGTGCGTATAATAAGTGGGCATATAATTTCTCTGCTTCAAATGTACGTCACGGCGATACAAAAACAGCCACTGGTGAAATTCCAGATTCTGCTTACGATCAACAAGACATAAGAGCTGATATTTCTTACCAATTCAACGACAAATTCAAAGCAGGCTTACTTGCTTCTTACTTCAATATGAATTCATCTATTGGCGTAACTGGTGATTTAACTGGTTATGTAAAAGTACCAGAATGGGAAATGACAAAGATTGGTGCTTATTTTGAAGGCGTTGATTTATCAAACTATCTTGCAAGAATCCGTGCTGATTTCTGGTATCAAAATACTTACAAAGATTTTGATCAAGATTTTGATATGCAAGTGATTATGGGCTCAATGATGGGTTCACAATTTGGTATGAATATGAAGCAAAAAGGCACAGCAAAAAATGATTTAGACACGCTTGCTTTTTCACTTCAAACTGACTGGACAATAGGCGACAACCATTATTTGATAGCAGGTTATGACTTTTCTTACGACAGCCTAGACTCAGATAATACTCAATATAATAGGCAACAATTCTTCGGTTTCCCTGGACCGCCTAGAGTTGATATTATTGAAGATTATTCAAGCCATTTCCAAGGCACACAGATGACAAATGCCTTATACTTAGCAGCTGAAAGCACTTTCTTAGATGATTTCACCCTTTCCTATGGTGTGCGTTACACCTTTGTAAATTCAGAAATGGATAAATCTGAAGTGCGTTATGCTAATGGCACAATACAACAATCAGAACTTTCGTCTGGCACGGACTCTAAGCCTGTATTTAATGTGGGCTTAGTGTATACAGGCTTTGATGATTTTGCCCTTAGAGCATTGTGGTCACAAGGCTTTAGAGTGCCAACACTTGATCAAAAGAATATAGAAACACAAAAAGGCGATACAATTATTCGTGCTAATTCTGATCTAGATCCAGAATTTTCAAACAACTTCGAACTTGGTTTACGCTATAATAACAACAAGTTAAACCTTGATGTAGCTGCTTTTGCTTCCTTTGTTGATGACTATATTGCAAATGTAGAAATTTCTCCAGCTAACGCATCTATCACTGAAACGCAATACCAAAACGTTTCCAAAGCAAAAACCTTTGGTCTTGAACTTGCAGCAGACTATGCCTTTGATAACGGTTTTACGCCTTATGCTTCAGCAACCTACATGAGACGTCAATTTGAAAACGAAACACGCACAACCTATAACACAGGCACTCCTGCTTTTGTTGGTCAACTTGGTTTGAAATACTACACCTCAATGTTTGATAATAAAATCGACTTCTTTGCAGACTTGAACATGACAGGACAAGTTGGTTCAAAAGTATATATTAATGATGTACTTGAAAATTACGAAGGTTTTGCAAGCTTCAACTTTGACTTTGGTTTCAACTTTGGCGAAGAAAAGAATTTAGGCGTAGTGTTTGAATTAAATAACATATTAGATAAAGAATACTATTATAACGCAAATTCTGGCGATTATGAACCAGGTTTCAACGGAAATATGAGATTTACTTATAAATTCTAGCCTCTCTCTTGTGAACTTAGCCTATTCTCTTGATTCATAGGCTAAGTTCGCTTTAAATTATTAAAATAAAAAATTAGCTCTCATACATTATGCAAAATACACAAACAATACAAATAGATAAAGAAATAAACACAACAAATCTCAAGCATATTTCCACGCCAAACACATCGCGTTGGACAGTGCAAGATCTTGTTGTTATTGGAGTTTTTTCAGCTGCTGCAAAAATCTCATCAATACTCGTAACTATCATGGGTGGTGGTCCAAATCCTCTTGGTTTTATAGCAAAAAACCTAATTTTTACTACTATGCTCGTTGTTATGCTCTACAGAGTGAGAAAAGAACTTACACTTTCTTTATTTGTATGCATAAATCTTATTATTAGCATGCTTTTACTTGGGGCAAGTGTTACCTCAATAGCCACAGCACTAGGGGCAGCTCTCATAGCAGAGGCTTGTGTGTATATTAGTGGTGGAATGCAAAAAAAATGGGGTCCAGTGCTTGCTGTTGCTATTTACGATATTCTTTTCAAAGTATTTTCACTCTTTGTGACTTGGCTTTATTCTCGAGAAAATCCTGCCATGCTTGTGCCTGTTATTATTATTGTTAGCATTGGCTATATAGGTGCATTTATGGGTCTATTTGTTGGTGTAAAAACGGTAAAGGAATTAAAACATGCAGGCATCATTAGAGAATAATCAAATAAGTAATAGAGAAAAAACTATGTCAATTATACAACACTCGGAAACAATAGAAATGAATAATCAAGAGAAAGAAAATCAAGAATTTATAGCAATGCAAGAAAAAGAATTAAAAGGTTTAGAAAAAGTGCATACATTTGTAAAGATTGCAATTTCTCTTTCTTGTTCTATTTTTACGCTTATCTATTCTTCAATTCCATCTTTAGCATGTCTTTTTATTTTTTCACTTATATATGCTCTTTTTGTGCCAAAAATAAAAATTTTATTCATTGCCTATCCGCTTGCAATTATAATGTATTTTATTGCTGTAGCTTTTTCATATCTTATGAGTCTATTTACTCCAATCCCTTTTCACACAAGTGAGCTCATGATTCCATTTATGCGTATGCTTATTATGTTAAATGCTATACTTCCTTTAGCACTTAGCACAAAAATTCAAAACATACTTACTTCATTAAAATCTATGAAATTACCCTTTTGCATATACTTGCCATCAGCTGTGATGATACGTTTTATTCCAACCTTTATTAATGACGTAAAACAAGTAAGCGAAACTCTTAAAATCCGTGGCTATAAAATGAATGTTTTTGAAACAATAAAACACCCAATTTTAATGCTGCGTTTACTTTTTACCCCTCTTTTATTTCGTTCGCTAAAAACCTCTGAAGAATTAGGCATTGCAGGCGAATTAAAAGGCTTAAGTCCCAATATAAAAATGTCTTCCTACAAAAAAGAAAGATGGAATAAACAAGACTTTTTTATCATAAGTTCTCTGAGCGTGGTTATACTTCTTTCTGCTCTGCTCGAATTTTATTTTGTAGTAGAAAAAGTTAGTAGACCCCATTAAATAAGGATTAAATATAATGCTTTCTTTTAAAAATGTATCTTATGCCTATTCCAATTGTGCAGATAATGCAGTTAAAAACATCAATTTTGAAGTTAAAGCTGGTGAAATTGTGCTTTGCACCGGTGCAAGTGGATGCGGAAAAACTACACTTATGCGACTTGCAAACGGTTTATCTCCACACCATTACAAAGGAAAACTTGAAGGGGAAATTGAAATATGCGGAATAAACACCTTAAATTCAAATATCAATGATCTTTCTCATTATGTAGGCACGCTTTTTCAAGATCCAGAGCAGCAATTTTTTGCCCTAAATGTTGAAGATGAGCTTGCTTTTATGCTTGAATGCAGAAATTTAGACCCAGCAACTATTAATGAATATATACAAAGTTCTCTGCACAACTACAATATAAAACATATTGAAAAATCATCTATACACGATCTTTCAGAAGGACAAAAGCAAAAAGTTGGCCTTGCTTCGCTGCATACACAAAATTTAAAAGTGCTTATTTTAGATGAACCAACTGCAAATTTAGACCCTGAAGCAACACTTGATTTAGCAAAAAAA
>CAYJHN010000088.1:0-8002 GCA_964369985.1 uncultured Desulfovibrionaceae bacterium
TTTTAATCCTTTACGTTATCTTATTCAAAGAGTTGATGCCTTACGTTCAATTCAACTTGATCACACAGAAGAATTGAAAGAATTTTCAAATTCACTCCCTTCTTCAAGAAGCGATGAAATTGGACTTTTGGCGAATAACTTCAAATTATTGTCTAATGAACTTTCAGATAAGGTTTCTTCTTTATTTGAAACAACAAAGGTAAAAGAAAGAATGCAAGGTGAGCTTAATGCTGCAAGAGAAATTCAATTAGATATTTTAAATTCTATGAATAGTTCGCCAAATAATGAGCATATGTCTACGGCCTTTTTTCTTGAAGCTGCCAAGGAGGTTGGCGGTGACTTATATGACTATATTTTATTAAAAAATGGTAAATATGCCTTAGTTATAGGTGACGTTTCTGGTAAGGGCGTTCCTGCTGCTTTATTTATGTCCATGACGGTTACGCTTATAAGATATGCTTTAAATACGACTGATGATTTGAAAGAAGCAGTTATGAATGTGAATAATATGCTTGCAAGTCACAACGATGCGAATATGTTTGTAACACTTTTTGTACTTATTTATGATCCCCTTACTTCTGAAATGGAATATGTAAATGGTGGGCATAACCAGCCATTAATCGTTAATAGAAAAACAAAGAAAGTTCGTATGTTAGAGCAACTTAGCGGCCCTATGGTTGGTGTTTTTGAAATGGTTGAATACGGTTCGTATTTTGATAAATTAGATAAAGACGAAACTCTTGTTGCTTTCACAGATGGCGTAACTGAAGCTATGGATATTGATAATCAACTTTATTCAGACGAAAGGTTAGTAGAATTTTTATCACATAATGCTCATTGCAACACTTCTGAAATGATTGCAAATATTTATAATTCAATACTTGATTTTAGAAAAGAAGCAGAAGCTTCTGATGATATTACAATATTTAGCCTTTCACATTCAAGTTCTTGTGATTAAAATTAAATTATAAATATAATGGAGCAAGATTATGGAAAATTTTGCAATTTATAAATCTAAATATGGACTTTTAAAGATTGCATATGAAGACAATATGCTTATTTACATAAAAAAAGTTCATGTGGATGTTTTTGATTTTGGTAAAGAAGACAAGTTTTTAAATAATATTTTTTCTCAGTTAAATCAATATTTTGAAGGTAGTAGGAAGTCTTTTGACCTTAAATTTAAAATGTATGGCACTGATTTTCAAAAAAAAGTATGGAAGGCTTTATGCGACATTCCTTATGGCGAAACAAGATCCTATAAAGACATTGCAATTGCTGTTGGTAATGAAAAAGCATGTAGAGCTGTAGGTTTAGCAAATAATAAAAATCCTATTTCTATAATAGTGCCATGTCATAGAGTTATTGGTTCAAGCGGCAAACTTGTTGGATACGCTGGTGGTTTAGATATGAAAAAAGAATTACTTGAGCTTGAAAAGAAATACAAATAAAAATTATAATTTATAAGCATTTATAGTTATATAGTTTTTATTATAAATAAAAAACTTGCTATTCTTTATAAAAAAAATTATTATATACTATATATTTTATAAATAGGTGGCGTATGTCCCATTTAGAACTAACTAAATTAGCAATGGATGCTCAATCTTTTCTTTGCTATATATGCGATTTTGAAACGCATGAACTTCTTTATGCCAATAAAGCAGCAAAGATTGCTTTTGGCTTTGCGGATGAAGATGATTATTTAGGTAAGAAGTGCTATTCTGTTATCAGAAAACAGGATGAGCCATGTAGTGATTGTAATAATTCAAAATTAGAATATTCTAAAAAGATTTCTTGGCAGGCCTATCTTGAGGCTGCTAATGCAAGTTATTCTCTTATTGATACACTTATTGATATTCATGGAAAAAAAGCAAGGCTTACTATAGCAATAGACAATTCTAGTCAGCATCAATATATCAATTCTCTTGTTCGTAAGCTTGACCTTGATCAAACTTTGATTTCTTGTATACATAGCTTGATTGAAGATGACGAAAGTAAAGCTATTACTAAACTTTTAGCTCTTATTGGTACTTATTATGAAGCGGAAAGAGCTTATGTGTATGAACTTGAGGACGACGGTACAAAGGCCTTGCTTACGCATGAATGGTGCAAGGACGAATCTTTTGCTCTTATTGAATCTTTACCTTTTGTTTCAAAGGGCGAATTAGAAATATTTTTGCATGCTTTTAGAGAAAAAGGCGAATTTTCTGTAGAAAAACTTTCAGATTTAGAAAGAGACACACCTTTTTATCATTTATTAAAAGTCACAAATACACGCTCACTTCTCATCACTCCAATGTATACAGATGACAAGGTTACAGCCTTTATTGGTGTTGATAATGCTACTGATAATTTAAAAGATATTTCCTTACTTCATTCTATTTCAATTTTTGTGCAAGATAATATGAAGAAGCGTAAGCTTGTGAAACAATTAGAATATCTCTCTTATACTGATAGTTTAACAGGTTTTTATAATAGAAATAAATTCATTTTAAGAATAGACGAACTTGAACTTGAAACCTTAGATTGTTTAGGTGTTATTACTTTTAATATCAATGGATTAAAAAGAATAAACGACTTATATGGCGAGCAATACGGCGATTTTATTTTGAAACAATTTTCAACTGTTTTAAGAAAATTTTCAATAGAAGATGTATACCGATTAGCTGGCGATGAATTTGTTGCCTTTTGTAAAAACATAAAAGCAAATGAATTTGAGCTTCTTACTTCTGCATTAAGAAAAGAAAATACACAAAGTGAAGAACTTTCTTATGCTGTAGGTGAAATGTGGCAAGAGGGCAGAGGTATTGATGTAACGCAAGCTATAAAACAATCAAATGAATTAATGTTTGCAGATAAGCAAAAATACTATACAAAAAAACCTCTTGGTGAAGTTTTTACACGTTCAAACCATATTGAAATTTTGCTTGATGAAATAGCCTCTGATCTTTTTAAAGTTCATTTACAGCCAAAGGTAGATTTATCTTCTAACAATATCATTGGTGCTGAAGCTTTAGTAAGAAAAGTTGACGCAAATGGTAAAATTATACCGCCAGATAGATTTATTCCAGTTTATGAGCATGAAGGCACAATAAGACATGTTGATTTCTTTGTGCTTGATAAAGTGTGCTCTTATTTACAGCAATTATTAAGTAAAGGTAAACATTTAAAAATTGCTGTTAACTTTTCACGAGTTACATTTATGTCAACTGACTTGGTTGAGGAAATTGTAAAAACCTGTGCAAAATATTCTGTACCGCACGAATATGTAAAGATAGAAATTACTGAAAGTATAGATAAATTAGATTTTGAATTTTTTGCGAAAAAATTAAATTCTATAAAAGCAGCTGGTTTTGCTATTTCTCTTGATGACTTTGGTGCTATGCATTCAAATTTATTAATGCTTGCAATGACTGAATTTTCAGAAGTGAAAATAGATAAAAGACTGGTTGATAATATTGTAAATAATAAACAAAATGCCATTGTTGTGAGAAATATTGTAAAAACAATTATGGAAATTGGTTCTTCAGCATGTGTTGCAGAAGGCATTGAAACTATAGAACAAAAAGAAATGTTACAAGAATTTGGTTGTTTTTATGGTCAAGGCTATTATTTTAATAAACCCTTAGACTTTGAAACTTTCTTAGATATTTACAATGATGCTTTTTGATTTAGCTTTATATGCATTTTTAGGTATGTGTGCTGGTTTGCTTTCAGGCACGCTTGGCGTTGGCGGTGGCATTGTGATTGTGCCAATGCTTGTTATGGCTTTTGGGCAACAAGGCTTTGCACCTGAAATTATTATGCATTTAGCCTTAGGCACTTCATTAGCAAGTATTATTTTTACTTCACTTTCTAGTACTTATGCTCAACATAAAAGAAATGCAGTTGATTGGAATATTGTAAAAAATATAGCACTTGGTATTGTTGTGGGCACTTATTGTGGCTCTATTTTTGCGTCAAATATCTCAGCAAATTATTTACAAATTTTCTTTGCTCTTTTCCTACTTTATGTTGCCTATCATATGCTTTTAGGAAAAAAAGTTGTCTCAACTAGACAAATGCCAAAACTTTTTGCACTCAATTGTGTGGGTGTATTTATTGGCTTTATTTCAAGTTTAGTTGGTATTGGTGGTGGCACTCTTTCAGTTACTTTTATGCTTTGGCACAATGTTGATATAAGAAAAGCTATTGCATCTTCTTCTGCTATTGGTATTTTTATTGCTCTGTCAGGCGCACTTGGCTATTTGATAAATGGTTTAGATGTGCCAAATTTACCTTTATATTCGCTAGGCTATTTATATTTACCTGCTTTATGTGGTATAGTTTTGTTTAGTGTGTTAACTGCACCCTTTGGTGTAAAGCTTGCACACTCTTTACCTATTTCTACTATAAAAAAAGTTTTTTCAATACTTTTAATTATTGTTTCATTAAAGATGCTATTTGATGCTCTATAAAATTTGAATCTTTGTTTGATAAAAAATATATTATTGAACGACTTCACTCAAATATGCAAAATTTAAACTTGACATTTTTAAATTTTTTGTATATATATAAAGCATGTTTTCAAAGAGTAGTAGTATATTTCAGTGTTGAAAACAAGGAGTTTTAGCACTCCGAAGATACTTGATTGTTTTTTCAGTATCGATTAGCTCATCTATTTTTTAGCGATAATGGGCGTAAATTAGCTTAGAATCTTTATACAAGACAGGCTGTTTGCAACTTTATTCTAATACGTTTTGTATTAGTTGTTGAGTAGTTATGTCTAAAATACTATTTGAACAATTAATGCAAAATAATTCTTAGTAATTGCAAGGCATATTTAATATGCGAAAATTATGAGTTAAGTTTATATTTTTACTGTTAGACAAAAATAAAGTAAAACGTAAAACAATAAAAATAAAAAACTTTTAAACTATTAATTTCTTGTTAAATTAATTATATGAGGGTATAATTATGGCTGAATTATTGCTTAATGCACCTGCACAAGGTCAACAATTAATTGTTCCAATCGATGAAACAACAACTTCTATTAACATGACTTTCGATATAGGCGACGCTCTATTTGAAAGAATCGATGATAATTTAGAAATCTACTTTGAAGAAAGTGATTCTACTTTAGTTTTAGAAGACTTTTATACAACATACAATTCTGATAATATTCCAGACTTTTTAGTTGCTAATGGTATTGTTAGTGGTGAAGACTTCTTTGCTGCTTTAGATGAAAGTCTTATGCCTGCGGCTGGTCCTGCTGCGCCTACTGTTGCAAACGACGGTATGCGTTTTGGTGCAGGTGCTGGCGACGAACTAGCTAGCGGTGTTGGCGTACTTGGTGGTACAGCTGGTGGTTCAGGTTATGGCAGAAATGGCGCACAAGGCGTTTTTGCTAACGACGGCGTTGATGCATCACCAACTTTAGGCACAATCAATGTGAGCATGCTCGAAGATGGTGTTGGTAGAAATGCAGATGGTTCATTTTCATCAACAAATCCTAACCAACAATACGATAATGTCGTTTTAACAGGCACAATTACAGGAACAGATCCTGATTCCTCAGACTTATCTTATGGTATTGTAGGTGGCACAACTGTTGGTAATGTAACAACAATTACAAACGAATATGGCACACTTACAATCACAAATATTCCGCCTGCTTCTGCTACATATACTTTTGAATTGAATGATGCAGCTGATATTGTTCAAGCTTTAGCACAAGGCCAACTCGCTACAATTCCTTTCCAAGTTACAGTGAGCGATGGAGTAACAACAACTACATCTCAATTTAATATCAATTTAACAGGTTCTAACGATAGACCTTTTGAAATTGAAACTAATATTCCAGCAAAAACTACTTTAGAAGTTGTTGAAAATGATGCTTCAAAAGCTGAAGATTCTACTACTTTCCAAGTTTTTGATGTTGATACAGGCGATAGCCTTACATTCTTAGTAGGTGATGAAAATGCTTTCCCAGAAGATCAAGCATTACCTTTAACTCTTACTAGTTCTTTAAATGGCTCTTACGGTACACTTTCAGCTGATGCAAATGGTAATGTTACTTATACAATTGATAATACAAAAGCAAACTCACTTTCACAAGGCCAAGTAGAAACAGAAACATTTACAATTTATGCTAGAGATGAAGCTGGTGCTTGGATTTCTAAAGAAATCACAGTGAACATTACTGGTACAAATGATGAAGCTGTTATTACTTATGATGCTGCTTTAACTGTAATTGAAGCTGGTGTTGGCCGTGATACAGAAGGAAAAGAC
Organism: uncultured Desulfovibrionaceae bacterium; assembly: GCA_964369985.1. GTDB lineage: Bacteria > Desulfobacterota > Desulfovibrionia > Desulfovibrionales > Desulfovibrionaceae > CAYJAZ01. The sequence goes on from CAYJHN010000088.1 coordinate 6,274, forward strand.
ATTAGCAAAGATGGCGAAAGTTCTGCTAATAAAGAATATAACAGCACACAAAAAGTTACTGGTAATATTTCAGCAACAGATGCTGATGTTAATGACACTGTAAGCATTAGCTTAAATAATGCTACTCTAAATGCTGATGGCACTTATACTATTTCACATAATCTTGGTACATTTACTTACGATCCAAAAAGCGGTGAATATACATTTGAATTAAGCGATAAAGCTAATAAATTAAGCCATGGTGAAGAAAAAGACTTTACCTTTACCTTTACTATTACTGAAACTTATAATGGTAACATTGTTAATACTGTAACAAAAGATGTTACAATTGATATTGTAGGCACAAACGACAAACCAGTACTCAAAATTAAAGATGTTAGCGGTAAAAGCTTATCAGAAAAAGCATTAGATACTGCTGATTCTGCTGATAATGAACTTACAGGCACAATCAAAGTAAAAGATGCAGATAAAAATGATGTTCAAACTTTAGAAGTGAGCATTAATGGTAAAACAGAAACTATCAAAAACTTTGGTGTTGATGACGCTGATAATACTAATGATTTCTATACAGTTGAAGGCAAATACGGTAACTTCGTTATCAATGCTGAAACTGGTGAATACACATATACATTAGGTGTAACAGAGGCGCAAAAAGCTTTAGTTCAAGAATTGAATAAAGGCGATCAAGTAACAGAAGATATTACTTTCAAAACTACTGATGACTTTAACGCAACTGCTACAAATAATATTTCATTCAAGATCAATGGCACAAACGATAAACCTACAGTAGATACTGCAAAAGTTTCACATTCAGTATACGAAGAAGGTGTTGGCCGTGATTCAGCAAATGCTATTGATCCAGCAAATCCTAATGCTGACTATGACGGCGTTATGAAAGCTGAAGGCACATTAAAATTCTCTGACCTTGATGATGGTGAAACTGAATCTCTTACTTATACTTTAGGTGGCAAAACTGTATCTTCAAATGTTGCAGCTGTTGATAATGTAACAGGCGATCAAACAGGCGACACAATGCCAAGAGAAGGCACAGTTCCTGGCACAAATAAATTATTTATAGAAGACGATTACGGCACATTTACATTTGATCCAGCTACTGGCAAGTACGACTATGTTCTTGATGATGTTAATGTTACTGAAGTTTCTAGATTGAAACAAGGTGAAACAATAGTTAAAGAATTTACAGTAACAGCAACAGACGTGCATGGAAAAACTGTAACAAGCACAATTACAATCGAGATTCATGGTACTAACGATAAACCAAATCCTGGTGCTGAAAATATCACTATTGATGAAGATGCTACAGCAAGCGTAACAAAGAAAGCAAATATCTCTGATAATGACAGAAATGATAACCATGACTTCTTTATTGCAAAGGGTGCTAACAACGATGTTGAAACTGGTACACTTGATACAAGCGCATTAACAAAAGAAGGCAACGAACTTGTAGGTGATTTTGGTAAGCTTGTTATTAATGCCGACGGCGAATATACTTATACTGTTGATCCTTCAAAAACTCAGCATCTTGGTGAATATGACGCAAATAATCCTAAAACATTTGCAACTGAAAGTTTCACTATTTATGTAAAAGATGAAAGTGGTGCTTGGACATCAGAAGTTATTACAGTAACTGTGCAAGGTTCTGATGATGCTACTCAAGTAGTTGTTACAGAAAGCCTTGAAGTAATCGAAGCAGGTATTGGCCGTGATG
>CAYJHN010000089.1:0-7910 GCA_964369985.1 uncultured Desulfovibrionaceae bacterium
TAAGTCATTCTAGGGAAAGGAGTAGCTATATCTTTGTCTAAGGTTGCTTTGAAGATAGATTTCATAAGGCCTTCAGCCATGCTCATCACAACTTCTTCATCAGCAAAGGACATTTCAATATCTATTTGTGTGAATTCTGGTTGACGATCAGCACGCAAATCTTCATCTCTGAAACAACGCACAATTTGATAATAGCGATCAATACCAGCTACCATACTCATTTGTTTGAACATTTGTGGTGATTGTGGCAAAGCAAAGAAATTACCTGGATTCAATCTTGATGGCACTAAAAAGTCTCTTGCGCCTTCAGGAGTAGACTTTGTAAGAATAGGTGTTTCTAATTCAATAAAGTCTAATGTGTCTAGATAGTTACGTGTTGCTTGGCTAGCCTTATGTCTGATAAGAAAGTTATTAGCCATCTTAGGGCGACGCATATCTAAATAACGCCATTGTAAACGTAAGTTTTCAGAAGCTTCAGTTCTGTCTTCGATTGGGAAAGGAGGAGTTTTAGAAGTATTTAATAATTTCCATTCAGTCACAACAACTTCGATTTCGCCTGTAGCAAGGTTAGGGTTTTTCATGCCATCAGGGCGTGGACGCACAAAACCTTTTACAGCAAGAACATATTCAGAACGAATAATATGCGCATCTTCGTGAGCTTCAGGAGCGATTTCAGGGCTGAAAACAACTTGTGTAAGGCCATTTCTATCGCGTAAGTCAACAAAAACAAGACCGCCGTGATCACGACGATTTTGTGTCCAACCCATAAGGCAGATTTCTTCTTTGTCGTTTGCGATAGAGAGAGATGCACAGTGATGTGTGCGTTTCCAGTCGCCTAATGGAGCAATAAATTTTGCGTGATCAGCCTGTAAATCAGTGTTTTGAACTTGAGACATTTTCTCTTTCCTTTTGTCTAATATATTGTCTGGTAAATTAATTATTTTTTAGATATTCTAAAAGCGCATCTTGTGCTATATTTGTTTGTTCGCCTAAAGCCATGTTTTTTACAACAATGCTCTTTGTTTCTAATTCGTTACCACCAAGTATTAGTGTATATTGAGCTTTTGACTTGTCTGCCTGACGCATAAGCGATTTCACGCTTCTTTCGCCATAAGAAAAATCTCCCTTAATGCCAGCTTCGCGTAATTGTTGAGCTATCAAGAAGCCTGTTTCTTTTGCTTCTTTGTCAATCACAGCTAAATAAAACTTAGGCAGGTTATCGTCTGGTTTTTTTGCAAGCATTGCAAGGCGTTCCATGCCACATGCAAAGCCAATACCAGAAACATCGCCGCCGCCAATCTGTTTAACTAAACCATCGTAACGGCCACCACCTGCTATAGATGATTGAGCGCCAATGCCAGTTGAAACAGCTTCAAAAGTTGTACGATTATAGTAGTCTAGCCCACGAACTAATTTGTGGTTTAGTGTGTAATTGATCTTGATTTTATCCAGCATTGAAATTACAGAGGCAAAATGTTCTTTACATTCAGGGCAGTGATATTCAATAAATTTAGGTGCTTTTGCAACATATTCAGCACATCTCGCAACTTTACAATCTAAAACACGTAGTGGATTAGTGTGCATACGTCTTTGGCAATCTTCACAAAGCACGTCTTTATCAAGTTCGAGCAAGTAATTTGTAAGAGCTTCTTTATATTGCGGTCTGCAAGTGTGGCAACCAAGTGAGTTTACATGCATGCTAAATTCTGTAATGCCTAATCTTTGAAGAAAAAGGCTAAGCATATAAATAATTTCAGCATCATTTTCAGGTTCGCTTGCACCAAGGCATTCGCAATTTATTTGATGAAATTGACGCATTCTGCCTTTTTGCGGTCTTTCATAACGAAACATTGGGCCAGTTGTGAAAAATTTATGAACAGAACCAGGATTATACATCTTGCCTTCAACAAAAGCACGCATAACGCCAGCTGTCGCTTCTGGGCGAAGAGTGATAGAGCGGTTGCCTTTGTCTGTAAAAGTGTACATTTCCTTACCAACAACATCCGTTTCTTCGCCTATAGAGCGGCAAAAAAGATCAGTTGATTCAAGTAATGGTGTGCGTAATTCTGTGTAAGAAAAAAGATTAAATAAAGAACGTGCTACTTCTTCCATGTGCGTAAACATATCCGCATCAGGGCCAAGTAAGTCTGCAAAACCTTTTAAAGCTTGGATTTGTGCCATGACATAACCTATTTAAATAGAAAATATTTTATAAAATAAGATGTTTTAATAGCCTGTTTTTTTGCTGTTGTCAAATTTTAAAAGGCTTATTTATTTTCTATTTTTGTTCACGCCATTCTCTTTTGTAGCTGAGAAATGAAATTTTCACAGCAATTTAGTTTTTTAAGTAAAAATTTCTCTTTAACAGAAATCAATATCTTAAATGTAGTATATTTTTAATGGACAAATGCAAGTGAGAATGGCGTGAACATAAGCTTTTCTGAATAAAAAAACATAGTACATGAGATTTTATAAAGAAAGTCATACATAGAAGGATTAATCTTCAAATTTTATTTCTTTCCCATCAGCATCAAATCTTTTTCTTTTTCCTGTGATTTCTTCTACTTCAACCTTCCAAACAGAAGTACGACGTAAACTGTTTTCTATTGCTGCTTCAAAGCCTTCCATATGTGTAGAGGCATGGCGTAAGCATAAAAGTTTCATAGCAAATGTTTTTTCATCATTATCGGAGATTTCATACGCTTTACCACGAATTATAGCTGACTCAAACTCAGTAGTAAACATGGCAGGTATGCGATGTGTATAAGATACACAACTTATGCATATAGCATTATTAGCCTTTAAGGACTTCACTCTTTGTCCAAACTTTGCACCGTGAAAATAAATAGTATTTTCATGACGTGCAATGCTAATAGGCACACAATATGGCATATTTTGTTCATCGATCATGCTTATAACTACCCACTCACAGCTGTCACTTATCTCATAGGCAAAGTCTACTGATGTTTCTCTATCTTTTCTTTTCATCTTCTCTCCTCAATAATGTATGGCGATAACCACAATAAAATAATTCACGTTTCAGCACGTTGATATACACTATAGAGTTCTGAAGTTTTAATGATGTGATAATAGTCACACAATGAAATGCCACTACAATATTATTTTCTTTATTGATATATACGGTAATTTGGTTTTTATATATCGAGTTGTGATGTGAAGTGCGACAGGGTGAGCAGGTAAATAATATTAGCTCCAAAAAAACACAAGAGGGAAAACGCGTTTATATAAAAACATGTTTTCCCTCTTGAAAAATAAAAAGCTGTAGTATTACTTATTTATAAACCAAACTTGATTATTACCGCTATGTATTTGCTCGACTTTAGTAAATTCTTTTTTCTCTTTAAGATCGTCAATTGCGTAATTGAGTAATTCTATATTTTTCTTCCAATTACTTGTATCAAAGGAAAGAAGAATTTGATTATCTTCCCAAAACATTTCAATACCTTTTGCAGTGCTCACGCGTAACCATGAAATTTTGTCAAAGTCAAAAGGCAGAAATTCATTATTGTATTCCACTTCTTGTATGAATTCTGGTAACACTCTAAGAGCGTCCTCTGGGCTTTGCCCAAGTTCTAACATTGGAAGTGATATGAAATTATTTGGCTGCATTTGTGAAATAACTTTACCGTGTGCATCTACATAATATAATTTATTATTATGCAAAACTGTGAAACGTGGTCTTCTTTCTTTGATGCTTATTTTTAATGTGTCTGGTAATTGTCTTTGAATTTCAACATCTTCAATCCAAGGGTTTTGTAATAAGCGGTATTCTACCTCATCTAAATAAATCGAAAATAAAGTGCTTGATTCATCTATACCACTGATTTGTATGATGTCTTCTTTGCTAAAATGATCTATGCCATCAACTGAAACTTCTTTTATTTCAAAATATGGGTGATTCATGGCATAATTTGTGATGCCGTAAAATGAATAAGCAAGCACAAGCACAAATGCACAAATAATAAAAGTTGTTGCGAAGTAGAAAAAAGATTTTTTCATCTTTGTGCTGTCTATTTCGCCTATTTTGATTTTTTTTGCTTCCTTTGCTTTTTCTTCAGCGGCCTTCTTACTTTTTGCTAGATTTTGTGCACGCGAAGAGTGCGGCTTATCGTCGCTATAGCTATTTTTCTTAGGCTTTCCTTGTTTTGACAAAACAGACTTGTGTGTGAAATTCATAAGTGGCGCCTAGTTAAAACCTTGAGTTTGAGAAAGTATTCTTATTTCTGTTTCTAACTGTATATTAAAGCGAGAAAGAACTTTTTCCTTTGCTAATTCAATAAGTTCTATTGCGTTGTTGTAAGAGGCATTTTTGTAATTTGTAAGGAAATTTGCATGCACAGAACTAAAACCCATATCGCCAATTCTATAACCCTTAAGGCCAACTTCATCAATAAGCTTACCCGCAGCATTGTTTAAGGGATTTTTAAAAGCACAACCAGCTGTTTTTTCTGCAAGAGGCTGTGAAGCTTTCTTTTTTATAAAGTTTTGTTTTGTTGTTTCAGAAACTTTATCAGAGGAGCTTTTTTTCATTTTCAAAAGCATAGAAAGATGAATCTTGTAATCGACATCTTCTTTGAGTGAAAAATGCCTATAGGCAAAATTGCATTCTTCGTATGTATAATTTTTTATGCCGTGATTTGGTGAAAAAATATTAGCTGAAATAAAAATATCCTGCATTTGGCATGAAAATGCTCCTGCATTCATTGCAAGCGCACCGCCCATTCTGCCAGGTACGCCTGCTAATCCTTCCAAACCTGAAAAACCATGTTTTTCACAAAATTTTACAAAAAGTGGAAGAAAAACTCCTGACGGTACATCAAGATAAACACTATCTTTATCTTCTTTTACTATTTTTATTTCTTTTTTTGAATCTATGACATCTTTTATAAGCACGCAATCTAATTCATTATCTTGAATTAATACATTAGATCCACCACCAAGAAGAATGAAAGGAAGCTTTACTTCTTGCAATTTTTGGGCAAGAGCATCTACATCATTTTTTTCTTCAAGAATGAATTCGTGTTGAACTATACCACCTATACCTAAGGTTGTGTAATTCTTTATATTTACTTTGTCATTGATTTTCATATTTCTAAGTATTGTTATGAATTAATAAAAAGTGGCGCTAATTGTGTGATATTTCCTGCTCCTAATGTAATAAGCACATCGCCAGCTTGATTAAAGCAAGCACATCTTCATTGCCAGCACCGTATTCTACTTTAACAGAGCTTACTTGCATAATGCCTTGTGCAAGATTTTGTGAATTAATTCCAGGTATTGGTTTTTCAGAGGCTGGATATATTTCTGTAAGATATAATTTTTCAATGCCTTCAAAACAAGTGCAAAATTCGCCAAAAAGAGCTTGTGTGCGTGTAAATCTGTGTGGTTGGAAGGCAACATATATTTTTCTATCTGGGAATACTTGATTAGCAGCAGCTAAAGTTGCTTTGATTTCAACTGGATGATGGCCATAATCATCAATCACAGTCACGCCTTCTTTTTCGCCTTTGTATTCAAAACGTCTGCCAACACCAGCAAATTCTTTCAAGCCTTTTATCCAATGTTCACAACAAATACCAGCTTCACGAGCAACACCAATAGCTGCAAGTGCGTTTAATATATTATGTTTTCCTGGTTGTGAAAGCTGAATAAGTCCATAATCTTTTTCTTCGTTGTGATTGTCTTTAATAAAGAGCCTAAAAACAGAATGACTTTCCATTGAAACTATTTCAGCACGTATAGTATTTTCTTTGCCAAAACCATAAGTAATAAAAGGTCTTTTTATAAAAGGAAGTAATCTTTGAATACCTAAATCATCGCCACAAACAATATTTATGCCATAAAAAGGCACTTTGTTCATAAATTTAATAAAAACATTGTCAATAGCTTCTTGATCAGGATAAAAATCGAGGTGATCTATGTCTATATTAGTGACAACATTGATAATTGGCAAAAGACAAAGAAAAGAGGCGTCTGATTCGTCGGCTTCAGCAATAAGGTATTCACCCTTGCCAAGTCTTGCATTTGCACCATAAGCATTCAGCCTTCCGCCTATAATAACCGTAGGATCAAGCTCAGCAGCATTAAAAATTGTTGCTGTGAGGGAAGTTGTAGTTGTTTTGCCATGTGTGCCAGCAATAGCAATGCCTGTGCGTAGTCGCATAAGTTCTGCTAACATTTCAGCACGCGGGATAATAGGAATATTTTTGTCTTTTGCAGCTTGCACTTCTAAATTGTCATCAGAAATAGCTGTAGATTTAACTAAAACTTGTGCATCTGTAATATTTTCGTAGTTATGTCCATTACATACACGCGCACCAAGACTTGTAAGATGTCTTGTAACGGCATTGTCTGCCATATCAGAACCGCTGACTTCATAACCAGAATTGAGCAAGACTTCTGCAATGCCACTCATTCCTGAACCGCCGATTCCAATCATGTGGATTTTTTTAATTCTACGCATGTATATATCCTTATTAATCAGCTTTTTCTACTGACATTTCATTTTTGATTAATCTAAACATCTGCTCAACAGCATGCGGTTTAGCAAAAGATTTGATATTATTTGAAAGTGTATACCTTCTTTCTTTTGAGCTTGCAAGTGAAAGAATGTGAGTAAGAAGAAGAGAAGAGTCAGCAACTTGTTTATTTTTATACATTTTATGCTCTTCTAATAAAATGCATGCCTCTTTTTCTGAAAGTGATTTTGCATTATAATATTGATGATTATGTGCAGCAAAGGGGAAAGGTATAAGTATTGCTGGTTTTTTAGCACAGGCAAGCTCAGCTAAAGTGCTTGCACCAGCTCTTGCAATCACAATATCAGCCTCGCTATATGCTTTTTTCATATCGTCTATAAAGGCATGCACGCAAGTAGGACTGTATGCACTTTCTTCATAGATTTTTTTTACTCTTTCGTAGTCAGCTTTACCACATTGATGTGTGATTTCAATATCTTCAGCATGTAATTTAGGCAATATGTCACAAATAAGAGAATTTATACTTTGAGCACCTAAACTGCCACCAAGTATGAATATTTTAATTTTTTCATTATTACTTTCATTGCTATTTTCTGTAAGCATATTTGCTATTTCTGCTCTTACAGGATTGCCAGTAAGTACACATTTTTGTTTTATTTTTTGAGGAAATACTGTTTTTTCAACAGGAATAGAAAGCATAATTTTCTTTGCAAAGGCAGCAAAAATTCTGTGTACAGCACCAGGAAAGGCATTTTGTTCATGAAAAAAAATGGGCTTTTTAAGACTTTTTGCTGCTAAAATAGAAGGAGCAGAGGCATATCCACCAAAGCCGATAACGCAATCTATATTTTCTTCTTTGATTATTTCTCTTGCTTTAAAAAAAGCATTAAAAAGAAGATAAAGAGCCTTTATAGATTTGAGGCCTTTTCCTATAAAACCTTGTACTTCTAATGATTTAAAGCGAAGATTTGCTTTTTTACAAAGTTCTTCTTCCATGCCATATTTTGCACCAACAAAGATAATTTTATAACTTGGTTCTTTTTCTAAAATTTCTTTTGCAAGAGCCAGCGCAGGAAAGATATGTCCGCCTGTTCCACCTGTAGTTATAATAATATTCATACTTTGTCTTCTTTTTTGTTTAATCTTTTACAGAGCGAGAGTAATTAAGTAGTAGACCAATACAAATCATACTAGCCAGAAGGCTTGAACCACCGTAAGAAATAAATGGCATAGCAACACCAGATGGCGGCACGCTACCAAAAACAACAGCAAGGTTTAAAAGTGCACCAATAGCAATAACTAAAGTTATGCCAAAGGCTGAAAGTCTGTCACGCACAGAGCGTTGACCAATAACCACTCTAAAACAACGTGCAAATAAAAGTGTGAATAAAAGCATGATGATAGAAATAG
>CAYJHN010000090.1:0-7882 GCA_964369985.1 uncultured Desulfovibrionaceae bacterium
CCATTTTTTTACAAGTTCAGCTTCAATGCCCTTATCTTTTACAGCTTTCACGCCAGCGTTAACTTTAACAACAAGTTCTCTGTCGCCTTTACGCATAGCAAAACCAAATTCTTCTGCTTCTGTGCTTTTGTCAACAATGTTTAACATATCAGCATATTGTGGATTTTTTTCAGCATAAAAAGCCGCAACTCTTTCGTCGCAAATAACAGCGTCGATACGGTCGTTTTTCAAATCTTCAATAGCAAGGCCAACTTCGTCGTAAGTTTTAGCAATAGCATCACCATTTAATTTAGGTAAGAAAAGCATACCTGTAGTGCCGATTTGGCCACCAACAGTTTTGTCATCAAGATCAGCAAATGATTTGATGTTTGAACCTTCTTTAACTACTAAAGCTTGGAAGTTTTGGAAGTAAGGAGTTGAAAAAGCCATTGCTTTTTGACGTTGTGGAGTGATTGTAACTGAAGATGCAATAATATCACTTTGTTGTGCGCCTAAAGATGCAAAAATGCCGTCCCAAGCGGTGTTTTTAATAATAACATCAAAGCCACCTTCTTTTGCTACTGCTTTAATATAGTCAATAGCATAACCAGTTACTTCTTTGTTTTCATTTACCATTTCAAATGGTGGCCAAGTTGCATCAGCTGCAACAACATAAACTTTTGCCTCTGCATTTGCAGCTACTAAAAGCATGCTAAATGCAAAAACACTTACAAAAAATTTTTTTAAACTCTTCATAAATCCCTCCGAAAAAATATGTTTAATCATGTATTAATACTTTTAAAAAGTCAAGTTTAAGCATGGTTAACTAAAGAATTATTCGAGATTTTTTTACTTTTTCTTGCATTGAAATGCCTTTTATTAAAAATAAAAAAGCCAGAAAATAATTTCTGGCTTATGTTTTTTATTTATTTTGCAAAACCAACTGCACGTCTTTCTCTAATTACCGTTACCCTAATTTGTCCAGGGTAGGTGAGACTTTCTTCAATTTGTGCTGAAATATCCTTACATAATAGATATGTAGTGTCATCATCAATATTGTCAGAATTTACCATAACACGAAGTTCGCGGCCAGCTTGAATTGCAAAGGCTTTTGAAACGCCCTCAAATGAAGTTGCAATGTTTTCTAAATCTTCAAGACGTTTTACATAGTTTTCAAGAAGTTCTTTTCTTGCACCAGGTCTTGCGCCTGAAAGAGAATCTGCTGCTTGCACCAAGACAGCAAGTGCTGTTTCTGGATGAACATCTTCATGGTGAGCTGCAATTGCGTGAATAATATCTTTGTTTTCACCAAATTTCTTTGCAATATCAGCACCAATAGTTGCGTGTGAGCCTTCAACTTCATGGTCAACAGCCTTACCAATATCGTGAAGTAAGCCAGCTCTTTTTGCTTTTTTGATGTCCATGCCAAGTTCAGCAGCCATCATTCCACAAAGAGCAGCAACTTCAAGTGAGTGCTGTAAAACATTTTGTGTAAAGGAAGTACGGTATTTTAATTGACCTAAAAGTCTAACGATTTCAGGGTGAATACCATGTACGCCAGCGTCAAAAGTGGCTTGTTCGCCAACTTCACGAATTTGTACTTCAAGTTCTTGTTCGCATTTTTGCACAATGTCTTCAATACGAGCAGGGTGAATTCTGCCATCTTGAATAAGACGTTCAAGCGACATTTTTGCAATTTGTCTACGAATAGGGGAGTGAGCTGATAAAATAACTGTTTCAGGTGTATCGTCAATAATGAGGTCAACTCCAGTTGCAGTTTCAAAAGCACGAATATTTCTGCCTTCACGTCCAATGATTCTGCCTTTCATATCTTCACTTGGAAGAGTAAGGGCAGTAACAGTTTGCTCGCCAACATAGTCGCCAGCATATCTTTGAATTGATGAAGCAAGAATTTCTTTTGCCTTTCTGTCAGCAGTTTCTCTAGCTTCTGACTCTATAAGACGCATCATTTTCGCTGCTTCGTGGCGAGATTTTTGTTCAATTTCGTTAAAAATTTGTTCTTTAGCTTCTTCTTCTGTGAGTCCTGCAATTTCTTGTAAACGCTTGCTTTGCTCAGCTTTTTCTTCTTGAAGTAATTCGCTTTGCTCTTCAAGATGTCTTTCTAGTTTTACTAAGTCTTTTTCAGTTGCGATGATTTCTAATTCACGCGTATTTACTTTATCTATTTTTTCTTCAAGCTTTTCTGTTTGGGCTTGTAGGTGTTTTTCTTTTGATTTGAGCTCTTTTTCTCTTTCTTTATTGTCGTTTTCGATTTCTTTTTTCAAGTTGTATAATTCATCTTGACCTTGAATAAAGAGTTCTTTTTTCTGAGCTTGAGCTTCTTTTCTTGCTTCGTTAATAATTCTTTTTGCTAATTCGTTTGCATCGCCAATATGTCTTGCTGAATAGTATCTATTCAAGAAAAACCCGATGACGATACCAACTATTGCCCCAAGTATAAGGCAAATAATTGAATAAAGTTCCATGACCAACTCCTATAGTTAAGACAACTCTCCCATTGTCTGTAAAAAGATCCATAAAAGCCAAAGCTTTTAGGTTTAAAAAAAATGGTTTCCTCAAAAAAAGCTTGAAAAGCTAGGAGGAAACCACTTAGTAATTACTTATGTACCCAAAGTGCCGTTAATGTGATATGTAACAGACCTATAGTAATAGGTCTGGCACCGCTCTTCTGCTTAAGGCTCTTCAAAATGTATCACTACATCTCGAATATGCACACCACAGAAAGGATTAGCACCATTAATAAAGCTTGTGAGGTCGACACATATCGACAGTTCACGCACACTTCAGGATATTATTTAGATTAACACAGTTCATTTATTTTTGCAAGCAGAAAAGATAAAAATTATCCTTAATTAAGAAAACAAGAAACAATAAAAGTTTGTATAAAACCTAGTGTAAAAAGTTCACACTATTTCGCTTCAACAGAATTTACTATATCTAGCAAACGCGTAAGGCGTTCGTTTATCAGTTCATCTTGACTATTTTTCCCTTCAGCTGCTTGGAGCATTTTTTGTTGCTCTTCTTGAATCTGTAAAAAATCGTCAGCAATTCCAATAGCAAGAACAAGCATAAGCTTTTCCTTGCTTAATTGATTTCCATGAAACTGCAGATTTTCATAGTTTTCTTCAATAAGCTTTGCTGCCTTATAAACTCTTTGGGCTTCAACGCTGGTTTTAAAGGAAATTTCTAATCCGCAGACAGTAATGTTATAGGTTTGCATACCATACCTATAGATAAAGATTAAATATCGTTACTTTTTTCTTGAAGTTCAGAGCGAACTAAGTCAAGAAGCTTATCAATACGTTCGTTAGTAGTTTTAATAACTTCTTCTTTTTCTAGTAAAACTTCTTGCACGCTTTCGCTATTTGAAAGTTTTGCATTCAATTCTACTAATTCGCCTTTTAACGCATTATTTTCAACACGAAGAACTTTTAACTCTTCTGTTAAAGCAAGGATACCTTCTTCGAGCTTTTCTATCAGTTCCATAATTTAACCTTATAGTATTTCTTCCCAGATTGCAAGTCAAAGAAAAAATATTTTATAATTTTATTCTAGAAAGTCAAAAGCCAATATAATCAAGATTTCGCTTTCTATTTTTTGAGTTCCTGTAGAGTATAGATTTATTTTATACTTTGCAAGCATTTATTTTTATATACAAAAAAAATATGAATAAGACTTTTTACTTTTTATTCTTATTTTTAAGTTAATCTTTTTTTTGAAAGAGACAAGAAAAAAGAAGGAAACTTTTTTATAAGTTAATTATTTAAAGTGATTTAATAATCTAAAGCTTGTTATTATTGGATTAAAAATTCTCATTTAGCAAGGAAATTAATTCTTTACAGAAAGCAAGAAAAAGACTAAAGTGCCTTAATAATTAACTACAGTAAGCTGTAGTATGAAATAAGGAGATATTTATGTCACAAAAGAAACAAGAAAGACAAAAAGAATTAGGCCGCAGACGTAAACGTCGTCAAGAACGCTTAAAACAACGCGTTCGTGAAGCGAAAGCTGCAAAGAAGTAATTCTCTGAAATACAAAATTTAAGGTGGCATTTATTGCCGCCTATTTGTATTTAAATACTAACAATTCTAAAAACAATCAATTATCACAATGCCTATTTACGAATTTCACTGCACTAGTTGCAACACCACTTTTGAAGAGTGGTTGAAAATGAGCGAAGAAAAAGATCCACAAAAATGCCCAAGTTGCGGCACTTTATCACAAAGACAAGTTTCGCAAACTTCTTTTGTGCTCAAGGGTTCTGGCTGGTATGTCACTGAATATGGCAAAAACTCAGCCTCTACATCTTCAAATGACAAATACGCTAATCAGCAAGTAGCTGATAATGCAAAGAAAACTGAAACAAATTCTGATACAAGCCAAACAAAAAGCAACACAGACACTGCAAGTAAATCATCAACTGAAAGCTCTGTATCTTCAGCTACTTCAACTTCTCCAAAAGAAAAGAAGACCGAAAAAGCTGCAGTGTAGCACAAATTTAAAATCAAATTCATTAAATATATTGGAAATAATATGATAGAACGTTATTCTCGCCAAGAAATGGCAGCACTTTGGACAGTAGAAAATAGATATAATGCATGGCTTGAAGTTGAGCTTGCTGTGTGTGAAGCATGGCATGACGATGGCAAAATCGACAGTGAAAGCATGCAAACAATACGCGATAAAGCCGCTTTTGACATTGATCGCATTGATGAAATCGAGCAAGTTACAAGGCATGACGTTATTGCATTTTTAACAGCTATTGAAGAAAAAGTTGGCCCTGCGGCACGCTTTATTCATTTAGGCTGTACTTCTTCTGATATTGTTGATACTGCAAATGCTGTTCTTCTAAAAAGAGCAGGCGAGAAAATTTTATCAGATTTTGACATGATGCTTGAAGCTTTGAAAGAAATCACTTTAAATCATCAAGGTCAACTTTGCATAGGCAGAACTCATGGTATCCATGCTGAACCAACTTCATTTGCCCTCAAAATGGCTGGTTTTTATGCAGAATTTAAAAGAGATAAAGAGCGTTTTAGCCAAGCAGTAGAAGGCATTGCAACAGGCAAACTTTCTGGGGCCGTTGGCACATATTCATTATTACCACCGCATGTTGAAAAAAATGCACTTGAAAGACTTGGACTTAAAGTAGACGAAATTTCTACTCAAGTTATTCAAAGAGATAGATATGCACATTATTTCACTGCTTTAGCAATCACAGCTGGCACAATTGAACGCCTTTGTGTTGAACTTCGCCACTTACAAAGAACAGAAGTTCGTGAAGCAGAAGAAGGTTTTGGCAAAGGGCAAAAAGGTTCTTCAGCTATGCCACACAAGAAAAATCCAATTTCAGCTGAAAATATGACTGGACTTGCAAGATTAATCCGTACAAATGCTATGGCTGCTTTAGAAAACCAAGCTCTATGGCATGAGCGTGATATTTCACATTCAAGTGTAGAACGCGTAATTATGCCTGATAGCACAATTTTAACAAATTATATCATGCACAGATTGACAAATCTTATCAAAAATCTTCGTGTTTTACCTGAAAACATGGCAAAGAATCTCAAAGCATCTTTTGGTTTATTCTTTTCACAACGCGTGCTCACAGCTCTTATTGACACAGGTTTTCCACGTCAAGAAGCTTATGTTTTAGTGCAAAAATGCGCTATGCACTCATGGGAAACAGGTTCATACTTCCCAGATGTTGTAAAAGCGGAAAAAGAAATCACTGACAAGGTAGACGCAAAAATACTTGATTCTGTATTTGATGCAGCTGCCTACCTCAAAGAAGAAAAAACGATTTTAGACAGAGTTTTCAACTCATAAAGGACAGAAAAATGCAAAATCCACTTTTTGAAATAGCAAATAATTACGAAGCATTAAGAGTAGAACTAGCAAAACTTCTTATTCAAAAATCATATAAAGAAGGCGATTTTACACTTGCTTCAGGCAAAAAATCTTCTTACTACTTTGATGGAAGACAAACAGCATTAAATCCAAAAGGTTCATGGTTGATTGGTAACTTATTTAACCATTTACTTAAAGATATTCCAAATTTACACGCAGTTGGCGGTATGACACTTGGTGCTGATCCACTTGTGACAGCAACTTCTCTTATTTCATTTGAAAAAGGGCAAGATATTGCGGCATTTATCGTGCGTAAAGAAGCTAAAGGACATGGAACAGGCAATTATATCGAAGGTTTAGGAAATATTCCTGTTGGCTCAAGAGTAGCAATGCTTGAAGATGTAGTAACTACTGGTGGTTCTTTACTTAAAGCATGTGAAAGAGTGAAAGACGCTGGCTTAGAAATTGTTTCTGTTGCTACTATTCTTGACAGAGAAGAAGGCGGAAGAGAAGCTATTGAAAAAGCTGGTTATTCCTTGCGTTCTATATTTACACGCCCTCAACTTGTTGAGCTTGCAAAAAAATAAGAAATAAAGTATTAATGAGTGAGATGTGTCAGTTTAGACTTTTTCTAAATTTATTTTGCTTTATAATTTCAACTATTTAATATATGCATTAAGCTGGGATACGCATGGAAAAGAACAAAATTTTTGCAGCAGCACTTTCTCTTAGTTTTCTGTTTGCGCATAATTATGCTCTTGCATGGGAAGTTAACATTAAGGAAAACCCCTATGCACCAAAAAAGTTCATAGGTGTATCTAAAGAAGACAGATACCTCTATGTTCTTGAAAATCAAGACGATTTAAAAGTTAATAAAATCTATCCAAGTATACACGGTAAGGTTGAAGGCGATAAATACCTTGAAGGCGATTTAAAAACTCCTGAAGGCGTGTACTTTGTCACAACAAAAATTCGTTCAAAGCTTGATTTTGAAAAATACGGTTCTGGTGCTTATGTATTAAATTACCCAAATCCTATTGATAAGATTAAACAAAAAACAGGTCATGGAATCTGGATTCACTCAAAAGGCTTACCTATTGAAGGGCAACGTACAGAAGGCTGTGTTGCTGTTGATCTAGATGACTTTGCTGAACTTTCTGAATACTTACCATCTGGCATGCCAGTGGTGCTTGCTAATAATTTGCTAGAGCCCTCTGATGTATTGCCAGAAGATATGCAAGCAAGAAAAGAGCAATTATATAAAACAAATACAAGCGAACAAGCAGAAAATTTAGTAAAGGATGCAGCTCTTGATACGAGCAATGATAAGGTTGACTATAGTGTTACCATGCATCCAGAAGAATTCGAAAGTAATAATTACTCCACAACAGATTCAGAAGGCGAAATGCCAAGCTATACTGAAAGTGAAGAAAATGCTGACTACTCATCTAACAATGCAACAACTAAAGCAATTTCAGAAGAAAATGCATTGTATGATGGAGATGTGCAAGAAGTAGAAAATTACAATTCTCAAAACACAGATACAACACAAATAGCTAAGGACAAAATTGTTCAAGTGGCTGCACTTGGTAATTTAGCTGACAAAAATATCATTAAAAACACTTCAAAAGCAGAAGTATTGATTGAAAAAACAAAAGCTTGGAATAATGCTTGGGAAAATAGATCAAGTGAATTTTTCAGCTTTTATGAAACTTCAAAATACGGTTTAGCTCAAGGCGAAAGCTATTTAAAATTTGCTGAACAAAAAAATTATTTCTTTAGTGTATTGCCTTGGATTAATATCATTTATAGCGATATTTATGCTCTTGAAGGTACTGATTATTGGGTGACATGGTTTGAACAAGAATACAGAGCACCAAATATCACAAGTACTGGTATTCGCAGACTTTATTGGCAAAAAGACAATAAAGGTGAGTATAAAATTGTTGCTATGGAATGGTTACCAAGAAAACTTGATTTGTATGAAAAATATTTTGCAGAAATTAAATCAGAAGTAGGCACAATTATAGAC
>CAYJHN010000091.1:0-1912 GCA_964369985.1 uncultured Desulfovibrionaceae bacterium
CATTTTGCGTGGAAAATGCTCTTTCGCTAAAGTCTTTGTTCACTTCGTTCACTTTCATAAACATATTAAACATCTTCCTCTAAACCTAACAATCCAAAGTACAAAGCTTCTTTGAGTTCAGCTTGGCTAAATTGCTTGCCCCACATAACATAGCGTTGTCCACGCCAGCGTGAGCTTAAAAAGTTTCTTAAGCCCTCAAGGCCTTCGTTACCGTTCACATTTGCACAATCATACAAATGTGCTGTCACCCTCGCACCACAGAAAGTGCCCTGACAAGGCCCTTTACCCACACGCGAACGTGAAGCAACTGACTGCATTTGAGCCTTTCCTTGTGTATTGTCGTTCCAGTTTTTCAAAACCTTATCAACACCAGAACGTGGCACAACTTCACACTCGCAAAGCAAGTAATCGTGTGGCGTATGTTGTTGCCACCACGAATATTTATGTTTTAAGCTTGGGTCTGTCCACGCTGCCATAACTGATGGTCTTGCAGGTAAAATTTTTGTTTGGCACTCTTTAGTCACACCTAATCTTTCACAGATATAGTCACAAGTTTTTTCAGCCATTAATCTATATGTAGTAAGCTTACCACCAGTTACAGTGACAAAGTTTGAAAGTCTTGCATCTTCATGATTAACTAAAGCAAATCCACGGCTTGCACCACGTCCATCAGAAGCATCACCAGATTTAAGCAATGGACGAATGCCAGCATAAGCTCTAATATATGGTGTAGTTTCAAGAAGAGGAACCATTGGAATACCTTCTCTAAGGTTTGCGTCCACTTCTTCTATAGTTGGATAGTGGTCATCAGGACTTTCAACTGTTATCGAAGTTGTTCCAAGAATAGACACAGAACCACCTGGAACAAGAATATCGCCATCGCCAGGTGCTCTTAATCTATTAATAACACGCCTTGCCACGCGAGATTGCGTAATAATAAGCGTTCCTTTTGAAAGTGTCATTTCCATATTGCAGCCAGCCATTTTAGCCACTTCGGCTGCCCATGCACCAGTTGCATTGATGAATTGATCTGCTAAAATTTCTACAACTTGGCCTGTTTTTGTATTAAGGATTTTTGCCGCGATAATTCTTTTACTATCACGAATAAAACCAATAACTTTGTGATAACGAAGGTATTGTGCATTTGCGTCTTGCTCAAGAGCACTTGCAATATTTTCTAGAGTAAGCATAAAAGGATCTACAGCAGCATCTGGCACGCTGTAAGCAGCTATAATATTTTTTGCAATAGCTGGCTCACTTTCTTTTGCTTCTTCTAAATCTAATTTTTGTGCGTCGATTCCCGCTTTTTTACAAGCGTCTGGAAAATCCGCAATATATTTTTCGTCATCGCCTTCTACTGCAATGAAATATCCACCGCAAGGATCCACACATTGTGGGAAAGTTTCTTTTAGGATTGCATTTTCAAGAGCACATTCTTCAGCTGAATGAGCATCTTTTACAGCATATCTTGCTCCAGAGTGCAATAAGCCGTGGTTACCGCCAGTTGCACCAAAGGCTGCGTCTTTTTGGTCTACCAAGATTGCTGAAACGCCACGCAATGAAAGATCACGTAAAATACCCGCTCCAGTTGCCCCTGCGCCAATAATGAGAACTTGTGTTTCCATATTATCTTCTTCTTTTTTACCTATGAGAAATAGTACTACTTATGCATGCAAAATAGTCTATTTTACGCTATTCTGCAAGAATTATATTTTATCTATAACAAAATGCTTTTTACAGACAAAATTTTACAATAAAATCAATAATTTGCTAGAAAAAACTCTTTCTTTTGGATGAAGATGGAATGTCAAGAGCTGTTCTGTATTTAGCCACAGTTCTTCTTGCCATTTCAACACCTAATTCTTCATGCAATATTTCGCAAATTCTTTCGTCAGAAAGAGGACTTTTCTTA